>JAKIZO010000049.1 GCA_022707965.1 Bacteroidota bacterium | reverse complement strand
TAGAGAATGGAATTGAACTCACACACAATAAGACTTATATAATTAATCCTAAATTATCGAGAATAAATTTACTTATTAATCCACATCAAGGAAAAGAATATGCGATATTAGGATTGTTCGATTTCGATAGTAGCGAGTTTTCATTATTTGATAACAGAGTTCGAGAAAAAGCACTCGACGACCTGCATTATAGAGGAAAAAAACTCACAATAATACCGTTTACAGATAATATTGGAAGTAAAGAATACAATACCAAATTGGCAGAAAAAAGAGCATTGGCGGCAGTTCAGTTATTACAATTGAGAGAAGAAGATTACAAAATTGAATATCCTACGCAATATTTATATGATAATCGGACACCATTGGGAAGAATCTTGAATAGAAGCGTTATAATTAGAATTGAGAAGTAGGATATTTTTAGTATTGGGTTAAAATTAAAAAAGGATGCTTGCTCGAAGAAATAGCAAACATCCTTTTTTATGAAGAAACACTCAACTATTTCATTTCATTAGGTTTATTCTTTGCAATTTCGACTAATTCCATCTCGAAAATCAAAGTAGCATAAGGAGGAATTACGGTTCCATAACCTTTTTCGCCGTAAGCATATTTAGAAGGAATAACAACTTCCCAGCGAGAACCAACTGGCATCATAGGTATAACGATTTTCCACCCTTCAATTAAATCCTTAATGGGAAGATATACGGGATTATTTTTAGCTGAGCTATCAAAAACAGTTCCATCAGTATATTTAGCAACAAGTTTCATCATTACGGCGTCGTTAATAGATGGTTTGGGTCCATTTCCAGGTTTCAGAATTCTATATTGTATGCCAGAAGGCAAGGAAACAACACCGTTTTTCTTTTTATTTTCTTCTAAAAACTTAGCTTCTTCGTCTTTGTTTTTTTCAGCATTTTTTCTGAATTCTTCTAATTCTTTTTGCTGACGGTTTTCTTGAATTTGGCGAATGCGTTCCATAAGCTTCATATTTAATTCCTGGCGTTCGGATTTCTTAATCTGGGCTTTTGCTTCGGAAGTATCATCAGCAAATCCATCACGAAGCCCTTGCAAGTATGCCTGCTCGACGAATGGGAAACTATCTGTCCGAAATGCTACACCCAACTCATAACCAACAGTGTAACTCATTTTTTCATTATCAGATTTGAGATTAACTTTTTGTGGTTCATCACCTTTGTTTGAACAAGCAGCAACAACAATTAGCAGCAAGACGAAAGAAAAATACTTCATAATTACTCCAAAAATTACAAATAAATATAAAGCAAGTTAATAATTTTGTATTCAAATATTTGAAAATATTTTTTTTAGAATTAAACCTTTTGTATTTTTTATAGTCTAATTCAGTAAAAATATAAGATGTTAGTGAGTTGATAGATAGTGAAGACAAAAATATTATAGAAGAATACATAACAAATGGGAGTAATAATGCAGCCACAAGGCTTATTCGAAAATACGAAAAATTTGTTTTTGCTATTGCTCTAAGATATGTGGCTTCATACGATGATGCGGAAGATTTAACACAAGAAGTTTTCATAAAGGTACTGAACAATTTGAAAAAGTTTAAGCAGGACAGTTCTCTGAAAACGTGGTTATATAGAATTACTGTAAATGCTTGTATAACATTTGTTAGGAAGAAGAAAATTACAAGTTTTTTTAGACTTGACGATAATAGTGATGTGATTAAAAAACAAAAGGAATTTAGTCCGGAACAATATTATATTGCTGATGAATTAGAACGAAAGTTTTTAAATGAACTAACGAAATTACCTGAAAAGCAACGAGAAACATTTGCATTGAGATACTTTGATAATTTAAGTTACGAGGAAATATCGCAATTACTCGGGACAAGCGTTGGCGGACTAAAAGCAAATTACTTTCAGGCAATAAAAAAATTATCAGAAAAACTTAAAAGTGAGATATAAAATGGAAAATCAAGAGCAAATCAAAAAGAAACTACTCGAACTGCTTCCTGATTATGTTTTTCGGAGGCTCGACGAAAGCGATAGAGAGTTCTTCGAAATGCATTATAAAGAGTTTGAAGATATTGAGAAAGAAGTGGAAGAAGTTCAGATTTTCTTCGAGAAATTGGAACAAATGGATTTCGATAGGGTTTTTCAATCTCATACGGTTAATACCTCTGTGAAAGTATTGAACAAGATGGAGAGAAAATCACGACCGCAAAGTTCACTGAGATTGGTCCCAAAACTGGCACTACCATTGATAGCAGTAATAGTAATATTTATTGCTATACAATTAGATATTCGTAAAGGAAGATATATTAAGATTGACCAGGCTGAGATAGCGAAGCTGAGCGAACCTATTATTATTGATAGTTCGATTATAGATGAAGTAAATTCACAGGATTTAGTTAGATTAATAGAATATGCAGCACCACAGAAAGAAGAAGAAATAGATGATGAAGAAATTGAGGAGATGAATAACTATCTGGCAGAATTTATGAATAATGAGGTTGGAGTGAATTATTTGGACGAGTTCAATATTTATAATTATTTTGATTATATTGATGAAGATATTTTTCAAGAAATAATAGAGGCTAAATAAAATGAAACGACTATTTTATTATTGTCTTATTCCACTGATATTATTAATAACCATAGAAGCCAAAGGGCAACCATTTCAGGGGGAAAGAGCATTTCAACGTTTTTCAACAATGAAAAAATTGAAAATGATGGAGGTTTTGTCTCTTGATGAGGAGAAATCAGACAAGTTTCTTGCAAAATACAGTTCGTACGACAACAAGATTTTCTCAATCCATAATCAAATTGACCAAGCAACTCGTGAACTAATGGAGCTTATGAAACAGGAACGTGTTAAGTCAAGTGATTTGAAGAATAAAAATGTCGAGATTATTAATCTTCACTCTGAATTATCGAAAACAATGGGCGAACGATACAAAGAATTTCAGAATATACTTAGCGACGAAGAACTTGCAAAGTTAATTCTATTCGAGCGAAACTTTAATAATGAAGTAAGAAAGAAAATTATGGAAAAAGGACCTAAAAGAGGTACCCCTGACGAGCCACAGGAACGCCCGAGAAGAAAGAAGCAAAAGTAAATTATCAAAGGGAGCAATGAGTTGCTTCCTTTTTTTTTATTTAGTCAGTAAAAAATGCTAATTTTGTATGCAGTGCAATTACAAATTATCTGATAATGAAGCTTCTTTACTTAATGTACCGATTTCCTTATCCGCTTGACAAAGGCGACAAATTAAGAGCGTTCAATTTTATTAGAGAGTTATCCAAATATTACGAGATAGATTTAATATCAATTATCGATGAAAAGGTTTATGAAACTGCAAAAAAAATTGTTAAAAAATATGTAAAGACGATTTATGAAATTCATTTTTCTAAGTTGAAATTGATAAAGAATTTACTTTTGAATTTGTTCAACGGAAAACCTTTTCAAAATGCATTTGTATATGATAAATCGATTAAGAAGCAAATTGAAAAAATTATCGGAAATGGGAAATACGATTATGCAATATGTTTGATGGTTAGACCTGCTGATTACTTTAAAGGAATACAGATAAGAAAAATGCTTGATTATCAGGACGCATTATCCGTAGGATTTGAAAGGCGAAGCAGGAAAAGCAATTTGTTGGGACGTTTTTTTTATCAAACGGAAGCGAAAAGACTAAGAAAATACGAACAGGATATTTTTGATGAATTCGACGATAAAATTATAATTACGGAAGAAGATAGGAAATACATCAATCGTGATGATAAAGAAAAAATTGTTGTTGTTCCGAATGGAATTGATTTGGATTATTTCTTGCCCAACAATAATGTTGAGCGAACAATAGATTTATTATTTGTTGGCAATATGCAATATGAACCGAATGTATTATGTGTAAAGTATATCGTGCAAGAGATTTTGCCAATAATACAAAAATCAAAGCCTGATGTTACTTTTATGATAGCAGGTGCTGACCCTAAGAATGAAGTTTTAGAACTGAAACGAGAGAACATAATAATTACGGGAAGGTTGGACGACATAAGAGATGCGTATTCGCAAGGGAAGGTATTTCTTGCCCCAATGCAAACGGGCACGGGGTTACAGAATAAGCTATTAGAAGCGATGGCGATGCGACTGCCCGTAGTTACTTCTGAATTGTGCAATAAGGCAATTAATGCAAAGGAAAATTATGAAATATTAATTGGAAGAAATACGGAAGAATACGCTCAGCACTGCTTAAATCTGTTGAATAACCGTTCGCTTAGAGATGCAATTACTGAAAATGCTCTCAATTTTGTAAAGAAAAATTATTCTTGGGAAAGAAACGTCAGTATAATAAAAGAACTGATTGAAAAATTTGCTAACGCCTGAAATATAGGAAGTTAATATGAAAGAGAAAGGTAAGATATTATTAATTGACGACCAAGAGCCGTTCTATAAGCTTATAAAGCGTTATTTTACTCACACAGAATATACAATAGATTATTTGCCCGGACCTGATAATCTTGACGAAGTGCTTGAAGCGAACAGTTATGATTTGCTAATTTTAGATGTGCTTCTACCTGATATTTCAGGATATGATATTTGCAAAAGTGTCCGCCAGAAGTATGATATGTTCGAGTTGCCAATATTATTTTTATCCGCAAAAGATAATAGTGAAAATGTTGCATTTGGATTTGTTTGTGGTGGGAATGATTATGTTACTAAACCGTTTGAACCAAGCGAACTAATTGCAAGGGTGCAAACACTTGTGCGATTGAAGAAATTATACAAGGCAAATAGATTATTAAATCAAGAATTAGAAGAAAGGAATAGATTTTTGCAGATGAATATACACGACTTAAAATCGCCACTGATGACTATTATGGTGCTTGCAGGTCTTGTTCAAAAAGATTTTGATGCTAATGACGAGAATTATTCCAATCTTGATATTATAGTGAAAACTTCTGAACAAATGCTGAAAATTGTTAATGAAGTACTTGAATTTAACAAGTTGGGGAATAATGAGGTAGATTTAAAATTTGAAGTTGTTAATTTTGATGAAATACTTGCACAAGTATTGGATGTGCAGAAGCCTTTGGCAGAAAACAAAAGACAAAGCATAATAGTAAAGAAAGAAGTTTCGGAACCGTTGAAGTTGAAAGTTGATAGCGAAAAAATAGTTCGTGCTGTGAACAATATTATTGGGAATGCGATTAAATACAGCCCTTATGAAAAACCAATCGAAACTATTGTAAGCAAAAGCAAGGGTGAAGGTGGCAATTTTCTTCGTTTAGAAATATGCGATAGCGGTCCTGGATTTAAAGAAGATGAAATAGACAAAGTATTTACTTCATTTGGGAAATTTTCTGCACAACCAACAGGTGGTGAAACTTCCACAGGATTAGGGTTGATGATAGCCAAGCAGCTAATTGAGCTAAATCACGGGAAAATTTGGGTGGATAGGAATTACAATAACGGGAGTAAGTTTATAATTGAGCTACCATTGGTGGAAAATAACAACATTTAAATTAGTTGAAAAATATATATCGAGAGCTGCTCGATATAAGAATAGTGATTACTTTGAATTAATTGTTAGTGGATTAATTGGAGTTATCATTGGTTTTTTCGTTTTCGTTTACCACGAAACAATGATTTTTTTTCTTACACTGTATCAAATAATAACAGATAGCCAAAACTATATCTCAAATAGAGGGATTTTATTACTTCCATTAGTAGCATTTTCAGGTGGATTAATCATAGGGATATTGAAAAAAACAATTTTTAGAAAGGTTACTCACGAAGGGATAGAAAGCGTTGTTCAAGCATTAGTATATAAAGACGGAAAAATCGCTTGGGGAAATTCTTTTAAATCGATTATACTTTCAGCAATTTCGATTGCAAGCGGTGGTGGAGCAGGTAGAGAGGGACCAACAATAGTTTTAGGTGCATCAGTAGGTTCGTCAATATCACAAATATTACAATTAGACAAGCAAAGAATGCGTGTTTTTAGTGGAAGTGGAGCAGCAGCGGCTATAAGTGCAATATTCGATGCTCCATTGGGCGGGATTATTTTTGCGATGGAAGCTATAATTGGGGACGTTAAATTAAAATCGTTTGCTTCATTAGTAATTGCATCTATTTCAGCAACAGCGACAACAAGAATTCTTGTTGGAAATAATCCTTTACTAATAACACCGCAAGTAGCAAATGTATCGTTATTAGATATGTTTCTCCTGGCAATTGCTGGAATAACAAGTGGATTTGTTGCAATATATTATCTAAAAGCTTATTTTTGGACAACAATCTTAGTCAAAGATGCTTTAAAGAAAGTTCCACAAATATTGAAACCTGCAATTGGCGGACTGTTAGTAGGCATTTTAGCAGCTCTATTGCCAACATTGCTTGAATCAACGTATCAACCAATCAATAATGCAATCAGAGGGAATGGATATGGGCTTATTAAATTATCTATTTTTGAATATCTATTGCCTTTAACAAGTAATTACCTTCATATTATTATCATCTTGATTGTTTCATTGCTGACTTTAATACTAAAACCAATCTCTAATGCAATAACTATTGCAAGCGGTTCAGTTGGAGGTACTTTTGCCCCATCGATAAAGGCAGGAGCGATGTATGGATTTGTGTTAGGATTAATATTGAGTTTTTTTATCAAAGATATAAATGTAGGATTATATGCGATTGTGTGTGCAGGAGCAGTGCTTTCGGGTACATTTCAAGCTCCGCTAACTGGTGGAATCATTCTTTTTGAGATAACTCACAACTATAATATTATTCTACCTTTGATTCTTTCCAGCGTATTATCTTCTTTTATCATACAAAAGTTTAAGATAAGAACTTTTAATGCTTTACAACAAGAAATTGTTGATGATGAAAATAGACTTCATCCAATGCTGAAAATTTTTGACGAAAACACTCGTAAAAAAGATTAATTATTTTTATATTAGTATTGTTGTTATTTTTAGATATAATAATGTCTAAGAGGAAATTTTATGAAAACCATAAAAGCAATTATTAATCAAGTATTTATTATCATCTTAATTGTAACATCTTTTTCATTGACAGGTTGTGATGAATCAACAAGTCCAAGCAATTTCAATCTTTTTTCAACTTCTGATGAAGTAGCATTAGGACAGCAGATTGATGCTGAAATTGTTGCAAATACTAACGAATATCCTATTCTAAACAATGCACAGGCAACTGCTTACTTACAGAATATAGTAAATACAATACTCAATTCTCCCGAAATTAAATATAAAAATACATTTAATTATCAGGTGAAAATTATTAATACTAACACAATAAACGCATTTGCCGTTCCCGGCGGATATGTGTATGTATATAAGGGGCTGATAAAATTTCTGGATAATGAAGCAACTATGGCGGCTGTGTTAGCTCACGAAATTGGTCATATTGAGAGAAGACATTCGACTAAGCGATTAACAAAGCAATATGGGATAACAATTCTTTTAAGTTTGGTTCTTGGTAGCAACCCAAGTGTGTTGGAAGAGATTGCAGCTAATTTGCTCACAGGACTTGCTTTGTTGAAAAACAGTCGGGACGATGAATACGAAGCAGATGAATATTCTTTCAAATATCTACTTTCGACAAATTGGTACCCAGGCGGGACTAAGCTATTTTTTGAAAAAATTGGGGCAAATCAGCAAGGTGGGAAACTTGAAGAATTACTCTCAACTCATCCTCTGCCACAAGAAAGAATTAAAAAAGTAGATAATTTATTAAGCAAACACAATATTGGGCAGCCAACAGAAAGCAATTTGTTTACTCAAAGATATTTGAATTTCAAGAATAGCATTCAGGATTAATTTATGGCAGCATTTCAAAAGATTATTGATTTAATCAAAGAGAAAAAGACATTACTTTGCGTTGGTCTGGATACAGATTTAGAAAAAATACCCGATGGTTTCCCCAAAAATTCGAGCGGGCTTAATGAGTTCAACAAAGCAATAATCGATGCCACAAAAGATTTAGCAATTGCTTATAAAATCAATTTTGCATTTTACGAGCAATATGGTGTTCCAGGTTTTAAAGCATTGAATGATACATTTAAGGCAATACCACCCTCCCATTTTGTGATTGCTGATGCCAAAAGAGGTGATATTGGAAACACATCTATGGCTTATGCAAGAAGTATTTTCGACTACTTTAATGCTGATTCAATTACAGTGAACCCATATATGGGCTATGATTCTTTATCGCCTTTTTTCAATTACAGAGACAAAATCATTTTTATCTTGGCTTTAACTTCGAACCAAGGAGCGTTTGATTATCAAAAGCAGAAAATCAATAATGAGGAGCTATATAAACTGGTCATCAAAAAGACGTCAGTTTCATACAATTTTGAGCAAACAGGATATGTGGTCGGAGCTACTCATCCTGACGAAATTAGAGAAGTGAGAAAATTAGTTCCACGTCACTTGCTTTTAATACCTGGGGTCGGTGCACAAGGTGGCGATATCAAGAGTGTTCTTAAAGCCAACGGCAATTCACCAGCGATTGTAAATGTATCGAGAGCAATTATCTACCCTGATGGCGATGGTGATTATTTCGAACGAGTTAGAAACAAAGCTGAGTATTACTCAAAAGCACTTCAAATATTGCAATAGAATAAAAAATGTTAAGATTAATTCAAATATTTGTTATAGGATTATTTTTATTTTCATTAAACTTATTTAGCCAGAAAGCTGACCCACAGCACAAGGTTAAAATTGGAGATGAAGCTCCAAATTTTACCTTGAAATTTTTAGATGGAACAACCAAGCAACTAAGAGATTTGCGTGGGAAAGTGATAATGCTACAATTTACTGCAAGCTGGTGCAGTGTTTGCTTGAAGGAAATGCCATTCATTGAAGAAGAAATCTGGAAAGTGCATAAAGACAACCCCAATTTCAAACTTTATGGCATTGATTTCAAAGAAGATAGAGAAACAATCGAAAAATTTATTCAAAAGACAAAGGTAACGTATCCAATTTTATTAGATGAAGACGGCGAAATTTTTGAATTGTATGCAGAAAAAGGAGCAGGTGTTACGCGTAACGTAATAATCGACAAACAAGGGAAAGTAAGGTTTCTCACACGGCTGTTTGTTCGTGAGGAATTCAATGAAATGAAGAAAAAAATAATAGAACTTCTCAATGAATAACATTTCTTTGCCAAAATTCGCTAATTTTTAACTATTTTAATGGTTTAATATTTATTTATTTTCATAAACAAGAGGTTTTTATGAAAAAATTACTTTTAGTTTTGTTTTTGATATTTGGAATAGCAACAATGATAACTTCTTGTGGCAAGAATGCTGAAAATACTGCTGAAAAAAGCGAAATTTCCAAGCAAAAAATCGAGCAAGTAGTTAAAAATTTGCTTGAAAAATACGGTGAAAGCCAGAAAGAAAGAATTGAACGCGGAGTAAATGTCGTTGCAAAATTATGGAACGGAAGCGAGAGCGAATTTGAAAAATTCTGTTTGGAGAATTTTGTTGGTGATGAGAAAGAATTGGAGGCAGTATTTAATAGTTTCTCGAAGCATTGGGAAACTCTACTGGGCAACTTCAATAGAATTTCACTTGATTTGAAAAAGCCCGTGCATATAGACGAAGGTGAAGTTACACCTCTTGATTTGATGATTTCAGGATATGAACCATCAGCACACCTAACAGCAGACTTTTTTGAAAATAAGATTGCGTATTATATTGCCCTAAATTTCCCATATTATAGCTTGCAAGAGAAAAATGAACTCGGGAAAAACTGGACACGCAAGCAGTGGGCTTATGCAAGAATGGGAGATTTGTTTACAGCAAATATTCCTGCTAATCTGCTGCTTAAATCATCGGAAGCTATGGCTAACGCCGATAATTATATTAGCAACTATAATATAATGGCGGGCTACCTTGTGGATGATAATATGAACACTTATTTCCCAGAAGAAATGAAATTAATCAGCCACTGGAATTTGCGTGATGAAATAAAAGCACAATATGGGAAAGAAAATCCGCTGAATAAACAAAAAATGATTTATCAAGTAATGTTGAGAATCATTGACCAATCAATACCAGAAGATGTTGTGAATAGCAATAAATATAAATGGAACCCATTTACAAATAAAGTGTATCAGGACAATAAAGAAGTTAGCTTGAAAAGCGAGCCAAACACAAGATATTATCATTTGCTACAAAACTTCAAAGCTTTGAGGGAAATCGACAAACATAATCCTCTATTCCCTACTTACATAAAAGCAAAATTTGAAAAAGAGATGGAAATTCCACAAGAAGAAGTGGAAAAAATGTTTGTCGATTATTGCTCAAACCCTGTTTTTAAAGAAATTGGAGAAATAATCAAAGCTCGTTTGGGTCGCGAACTTGAACCTTTTGATATTTGGTATGATGGATTTAAATCGCGTTCATTGCTTAATCAAGATGAATTGACAAAAATTACTTCGATAAAATATCCCAACCCAAAAGCACTTGAAGCAGATATTCCTAATATCTTAACAAAACTTGGTTTTAAAACTGATAAAGCAAAAGAAA
The DNA here is from genome assembly GCA_022707965.1 of Bacteroidota bacterium. Lineage (GTDB taxonomy): Bacteria > Bacteroidota > Ignavibacteria > Kapaibacteriales > UBA2268 > JAKIZO01. Next base: position 676 of record JAKIZO010000049.1, on the reverse strand, counting down.
TTGCATCAAGAATTTCAGTTGACCCATCGCGTGGTGCTGGGCACGCCTGGGGTGCTCAAATGCGTGGCGAGAAAGCTCACCTTCGCACAAGAATTGGCAAAAGCGGAATGGATTATAAAGGTTATAATATAGCAATACATGAATTAGGACACAACGTTGAACAGACTTTAACACTTTATGATGTTGATTATTATGTGTTGAATGGCGTTCCAAATACAGCGTTTACAGAAGCCTGGGCATTTACATTCCAATCAAGGGACTTGCCATTATTAGGAATAAAAAGCACCAATAATGAAAAAGAAATTCTGGATGTGCTTGATGCAGCGTGGGCAACTTATGAAATTATGGGCGTATCGCTTGTAGATTGGAAATGGCTCTATGACAACCCGAATGCAAATGAAGAGCAGCTCAAGCAAAAAGTTATCGAAATTGCAAAAGATGTGTGGAATTTGTATTATGCACCAGTTTTCGGTATAAAAGACCAACCAATATTGGCGATTTATTCGCATATGATAGATTATCCATTGTATCTATCGGCTTATCCATTAGGACATTTGATAGAGTTTCAAATTGCTGAGTACATAAAGGACAAAAATTTAGCAGAAGAGATGTATAGGATGTGTGTTCAAGGAAGGTTGACACCTGAGGTGTGGATGGTTGGAGCTGTTGGAAATAA
>JAKIZO010000048.1:338-11936 GCA_022707965.1 Bacteroidota bacterium | reverse complement strand
TCTGTATTTTCGCATCTGTTACTGCATTATCCTGGATTTTAGCTGTTGATACCGCATTGTCGGCTATCTTTGAATTTGTTACTGCATTATCTGCGATTTTTGCGTTAGTTACTGCGTTATTTGCTATTGTTGGATTAGGATATGTGCCAGTAAGGTCGCCACCTGCTGCTCCTGTCGGTGGGAAGCTTGTTGGGGCATTTGTAACTTTACTCCAATCTACACTCTGTATTTTTGCATTTGTTACTGCATTGTCTGCTATCTTTGCGTTTGTTACCGCATTGTTCGCTATTGTTGGATCCGGATATGTTCCTGTCAGATCCCCACCTGCTGGACCTGTCGGTGGGAAGCTTGTTGGGGCATTTGTAACTTTACTCCAATCTACACTCAATATTTTTGCATCTGTTATCGCATTATCCTGGATTTTAGCTGTTGATACTGCGTTATCGGCAATTTTTGCATTTGTTACTGCATTGTTAGCAATTTTATTTGAAGTAATAGCATTATCAGCAATAATAAATAAATCGTTGGCATCTAAACCGAAGTATGATGTGTTGTAATTAAATGCAAGAGGATTTAAAAGTGTACCATTACCAGAAATAGGAGCTGTTGTGCTAACAGTCGTCAAGAATGGAGGAGCATTCTGCACATAAGACCAGTCTAAATTACCAGCTAAAGTATTAGCAAACACTGTATCTGTAGCAGTAAGATTACCATTGATACTTACGCTACCATCGAAGTTCAACGGATCACCAGGATTAGCGGGAGGAGTAATTACAACTGTATTTGAACCACTACCGACTACAATTTGATTTGTAGCATAAAGATTGGTAGCGAAGACACTACTATTAACAATAATGTCGCCATAAGTTTTGATTGCAGGTTTGTCAGGATCTGAGCTTGTGTTGCGAACAACCAAAGTTGCATCTACTTCATCATTCGGGTCGAGGCTGCCAATAACCCAACCGGTTGGGTAGCTTGAATTCGAAGTAATTTCAGCAGCACGGCCAGTACCGCGGGAAGCCTTCAAAGCAAGGTTGTTTTCAGCTGCGATATCAAATGCTATGTCGTTTCCAGTGTATGAATCAGCAAAAGGAATGAATGGGACCTGGTCAGCAAATGTTAGACGACCATCTTCATCAACAGTGAATGTAGGGATATTGAGTTTGTTTCCATAGGTACCAGGAGTAACACCAGTTGCGATTAATTCTTCATCGCCAACAGCATTTTGAGCAATTTTATCTTTAGTAACTGCATCAGGAGCAATCTTTATGTTAGTAACTGCATAGTCAGCAATTTTCTGAGTAATAACTGCTTCGTTAGCAATATTCCAGTATTTCACAACATTGGAGCCGAGCTGAGGATTTGGATAAGTACCAGTAAGATCGCCACCAGCAGGGCCACCAGGAATAAGTTGAATATCATCAGCAAACATATCAGCAGTGATTTGTCCCTTTAATGCTGTTTTTACAGCTGTAACGTTAAGTTGAGGATTAGGATAGGTTCCCGAAAGAACACCACCAGCAGGTCCCCAAGGAATTGCCTGAACACCAGGAGCTAATTTTGATTGAGTAATTGCGCCATCAACAACTGTTTCTGCTAAATATGCGAATTGAGCAGTATCAGTAGTTGAAGCATACATTGAGTATGGAACGGAGGTAAGTTGGGTGCGTGGATATGTTTTACCATCAACAGTGATTTGCACCCAATATTGTTGATCAAATTTCATAAACTTCGGGAATGGTGTTTTGCTGCCGAGATAAACGTTGATGAAACCATTTTCGGCAGAAACATTTTGCTGCTCTACCCAAAGAGCGCTGCCACCAGTTTGAGATTCATAAATTTCGAAAGTAATAGGAACATTGCCATTAATCGGGGCATTTGTCCGGCTATCAAGCAATTGAGCTTGGAAGGTTATTACTTTGGGAACATTAGCATAGCTGACATTAGCAGCAAGCATAAGTCCTAAAAGTAACACAAAAAGTGAAAGTAATTTCTTCATTTTGAAAACCTTAATAAATTGAACAAAATATATTTTAAACTTAATCATCATTTCAAAGTTTATTTAACAATAACCATAACGTTTCTTAATGAATAAGTGGAGCCTGAAAAAGCACCAGAGCGTTCAGCTGGCTGAACGAGAAGTTCGTAGATGTATGAACCGCTTGGGAGGTCCAACCCTTGGTTGTTGCGAGCATACCACTGGAATGTGTGTTCGCCCTGGGATTGGAATTCATCCTGAAAGACAATGATTTGGTTTCCAACCATATCAATAATACGAAGTGTAACAAAGGCATTACTTTCAAGATTGTACTTGAAAGTAGTTACATTATTGACGGGATTTGGATAGTTTGAAATTCGGGTGTTGTAGGTGAAGACAGGTTCGTCAACACTTGTTACAAGACCTTCGGGAACCCAAAAGCCTTGGTGAACAACGTTCCCAACCTCCAATTCTCCTTCAAGAATTGAACGTTTGCCAATGACGGTTTGACCAAATGCTCCGGACATTCTATAATCACCATTGCTAACGCCAACAAATCCACCAGAAACAATAACTTGTTTCCTGATTTCGATTTGAGCGTTCAGCGAATGATTAAAAAATGTAGAGCAAAATACAATTATAAAAAAGCAAAGGAGAGCTTTTTTCATTACGGCTCCTCATAATTTATTGAAACAATATTTATTTTTATCATCGAAAAATAAGGCAAAATCTATACCACAATATGTTAAACATATATAAAATAACAAAAAACACTACTCTATCGAGTGTTAAAATAACAAATAATTTTATAAATAAAAACAACAATTCTCATATATAGACAGAAATGTTACCATTATTAACACTTGTATTATTATTTTGTTGCAGAATTCCTTATGCTGCAGACGAAAATTAAGTTTTTTATAGGTAAAAGACAAATAAAAAAATTAATTTTGCATAAAAAAAGGTAAAAAATGAGATTGCTTGGGTTAATCGATAACACTGCCTTATTACTAAGCATAGCGAAACGGAATCCTGCTCCAACCGATAAAGTTGCTGCTGAGTTTCTAAAAACCAAGCGTAGTTTAGGAAGTAACGACAGACGCTTTGTTCTTGATGTTCTGTTCGTTACTCTTAGAAACCTAACATTATTAGAACACCTAACTGAAAGATTAATTAGAAACTCAAATTTACCAAACTATTTTTCAAAGAACGAAAGTATCCAATCGAAAGTAGAAGATATTATTACGATAATCAACACTCTATTTCTAATTACATCCAACTCTGATTTTCACCAATACTCAAATATTTTCGAATATTTAAATCAAAAAGAAAAATCATTTAATACTGATATAAATAAACTGGTTTCAGAAGTTGTTCAACATACTTTTTACTTAACGAATGATATTTTAACATATTGGAAAAAAAATTTATCTTTTCATTATGAATTAATTAAAAATTCATTTTTAAATACAAATAATACCGATACATTATTAGATGTTAATTACTTGAAAAATATTGAATTATATTATTCATTTCCTGAATGGATAATGAATGAATTATTAATAAAAAACGATAAAAATTTTGATTTTTTTTCAAAATTAGCTTTTTCATTTACTCAAAATGCACCAATAACAATCAGGATAAATCAACATAAGAATATTAGTGTACACTACATTGAAGAGGAATTGAGCAAAAATAATGTTACGCTCGAAAAATGCAAGCTTTCCCCTGTTGCCTATAATCTATCCAAAAGACTGTTTTTGAACGATAACCCATTATACAAAAATGGGATTATTGAAATTCAAGATGAGGCAAGCCAATTAGTATCTTATGCGTTGGCACCTGATGAAGACTGGGTTGTGCTGGATGCTTGTGCAGGTGCCGGGGGTAAATCTTTGCATTTGGCTGATTTACAAAATAACAAAGGGAAAATCATTGCTCTTGATAAAGAATATAATAGATTAAAAGAAATTCCTAAAAGAGCAAGAAATGCAAACATTAGTACAATTTTCCCATATTTAATTGATAAAAGCAACAATCCAAGAATTGCTGATGAAAACATTAAGTTTTTTAGAAATAGGTCGTTTGATGCTGTGCTTATCGATGCACCTTGCAGTGGTATGGGAACACTTCGGCGCGACCCAATGAAAAAATACCGCACAACACCAAGACTAATCGAGAAGCTATCTGAAATTCAATACAGAATTTTGAAGCATTATTCTCAATTTTTAAGAAAGGGTGGAGTGCTTGTTTATGCAACTTGTTCGATAATGCCCAGAGAAAACGAAATAGTAGTTGAGAGGTTTCTTGCGGAACATTCGGAATTTGCTCCAAGCCCGATTGCAGAAGGATTTAGCAAACATAGAATACCCTTGCCTGATTTAAAAGATAGATTTTACTATACTTTTTATCCACATATTCATAACACTGATGGATTTTTTATTGCAAGAATGACAAGAAAAATGTAGTGCAAAAAAATTAACACTGTAATTTTTTTTCCACATCTTTATTGTTGTAACCATTTTCCTTTTAAAACGTAATTATAAATGAAAATTGTCTTAAAATAAATTCATTTTAAGACAATTAGCCCTGCGAGTGGGAGACGCAGGGCATTTTATTAAATATTAATTTTCGTTGCTATCCTTTGAAATTTCTTCTTCTATGGGAATTGGGTAATTGCAGGTAAAGCAGGCAGTGCAATAGTCAATTCCATCATCATAGGGGACGGTCTCCATAAGTTTCGAAACGCTCAAATATTTCAAATCATCAACACCAATTGCTTTTGCTATTTCTTGTTCTGAAGAATAATGATTAGCAATCAATTCTTCTTTGCTTGGGAAGTCCATTCCATAAAAACAAGGTGAAACAATTGGCGGCGAAATAATTCGCATAGATATTTTTTTAGGATTTGCCTCTCGAATAAGCTTAATAAGAGCCTTCGAAGTAGTTCCTCGTACAATTGAATCATCAACTATGACTACGTGGCGACCTTCGATAAGACCTCGAACGGTGTTAAATTTTGTTTTTACTCTAAATACTCGGTTATCTTGACCGGGAGCAATAAAAGTACGTCCGACGTAATGGCTACGAATCAAGCCAATTTCAAAGGAGGAAGGGAAGCCTTGTTCAGAGTTTTTCTTGGCAAAACCCAAAGCTGCGGTATTTGCACTATCGGGGACGGGAATGATGAATACTTTTTCATCATCTTCGTTTGGTACAGGCGATTCTAATGCCAAGTATTTGCCAAGTTTGCGACGTACTTTGTCCACACTGTGACCAAAGATTTTACTATCGGGACGAGAGAAGTATATATACTCAAAAATACAGTGTTTAGCGATGGGTGTTTCATCAATAATTTTATATGATTTGATTTTCCCGGTTTCCAAAGTCTCATTGTCAATTTCAATTATTTCGTTATGAGCAACTGAACGTATGTATTCAGCATTAACAATATCGAATGCACAGGTTTCGGAAGCAACAATATAAGCGTAGCGATTATTTTCTAATTTTATCCTGCCAATGCTCAGAGGACGAACACCGTGCGGGTCGCGTGCTGCAAAAAGAGAGTTTTCGGTCAGAATAACAAGTGAATAAGCACCGTGAGCGATTTGCAAGGCTTCGCGAATCTGTTCAAGATGAGTTTTTTTTCTGCTGTGAGCGATTAGGTGCATAAAAAGTTCTGAATCGGTGGTTGTTTGGAAAATCGTGCCTTCATCTATTAATTTATTGCGTAATGATTTTGTATTAGTAAGATTGCCGTTATGAGCAAGGGATAAAATTCCAGAGTGGTAAGTCATATTGAACGGCTGTATATTAGCACGAGTGGAGGAGCCGGTTGTAGAGTAGCGATTATGACCAACCGCAGAGGAACCGATTAACACTTCGGTGAATATTTTGCTGTCGGAGAAAACATCCAAAACAAGTCCTTCGCCACGAGTATATGCGTAGCGCATTTTTTTCTTTGTTTCATCATAATAGAATGTTGAAATACCAGATGCTTCCTGTCCCCTATGTTGTTGAGCGTGAAGTGCATAATACGCAATCAGAGCAGCCTGCGGATGACCATAAACGCCAACAACTGCACAGTTTGGTCGAGCTTTATCTTCGAGGAACATTTCAATTAAAACTTTCTTGTTATACAAAAAACAAATTTACAAAATGATTTTGAAAATATTATTAAATAATACTAATCACCGTCGAATTCGAGACCGTGAATTTGAGGTAATTTAAATTGATGGTTTCTGAAAGCAGAGAAAAATTGTTCGAATGCAATGATTACTTCGCCAAATTTTTTTGTATGGTGATTATAGGCAAAATCTATTCTCAAAATATGTTTAGGATTATCAGATTTATTAAAATGTAGGCGAAGACCGGCACCAGTTGCAAGCAAGAATTGAGATTTACTCAACTTTGACTGTTGCCGCCAAACAGTTCCAAGGTCAGCAAAGGAAACAAATGAGAGATTGAAAACAGATATTGGAATATCAGGGAAATAGCGAATTTCGGTGTTAGTAATAATGCGATTGTCCCCGGTGTTTTCGTAAAGTTTGTAACCGCGAAGACCAATATCGCTATCAAGTATCAATTGACGAATATTTTGCCAGTTCCATACAGTTTGTTGCTGAATTCTGGTTGTGAAAACTACATTATCGAACAGTTTATAAAACAAATTGCCGTAAAATTCTTGGTAAGTAAAGTAACCTGATGCACGTTTGAATGCACTTGCACCAACCAGACGAGCAAACACATATAGATTATTTGTGTAGAATGACTTTTCGCCTTCTCCTGCTACGTAGTAGAAACTTTCACCTTTATTGCCGATAGGAAAGATTTTGCCTAATATAGCACTTCCCCACCCCCCAATGACTAAATCTTCGTAAAAATATGAATTTACTTTATTAACTGCGAAGAAATCTTCGGAAATTGAGGAAAACCCGAAAAGAAGCTTCCCGCAATTATCAAAAGCGCGTTCGTAATCAGGTTTTTCACGATTGGCTTGATGATATTGTCCTAAAATGCTAAAGAAAACTCTATCCTGGCGAGACCACGCACGAGAGAACCACACATCTATTTTTTTTTCATCAATAGTTGTTAGAATATGACCATCTTTTAGATAAATAAATTCTTTGCCGTTATGGAAATCTGAGCTAAAGCCATAAGAGAAGTTGTCGTCGAGAGTAAGATATTGCTTTGCAAGAGAAAAATAATATGAGTTTCGGTATTTGTTCGATAGGTATTGCGCATAAAGACTGAAATCAGTTCTAAAAAATCGGCGTTGAGCAAGTTCAAATCGAGACTGCCAGCCAATGTTATTTTCTTTCCTGTTGAGTATTTCAGCAGAAATTTTAGTGCCCGTACCGAAAAGGTTGTTTTCGTCGATTGTTGCACCATATTGCGAGAAGCCACCACCTGTTTTGCCTTTTGGCACGGGATATAGAGACCACCTGTCTTTTGTTAACACATAAACATTGTATAAATCGGTGCTGACGCTATCGAGTTCAATTCTAACATTTGTAAACAACCCGGTCGAACGCAAGTTTCTTTCAGTTTCTAAAAGGTATTCTTCTGAAACAGAAGAACCTTTTCGAAAGAGCAATTCATCTTTGATAACATATTCTTTTGTTTTTGTATGCAAGAAGTTCAATAGTGGAGCTGCAAAGAACCAATCTTTGTCGTTTTTTTCAAATACATCGCTACGCTGGATAATTATATCGTTAACAATAATATTATCGGAAATGGCAAATGAAAAAGATGCAAACCAGAGTATTATTATTAATATAGCTTTCATAAATTCCCGACTAAACAAATAGTATGCAAAAATAACATAAAAAGATAAATAAATAACAATATGTATCGTTTAAAACATTGTTGAATATAATAATTGAAATAATATATTAAAGATAGAAAATGAAAATAAGTTTTGATTTAGGACTACGTAAGAAAAGCGAACTAATCACAGATGAATACCGCATTGGAGAAAACCCACAAAATGATTTAACATTATTATTAAACGAATGCAAGTTACATTTACCGAAGTTTGACGAAAATCGAGTGAGAAAAGCTTTTGAAATGTGCTACAATGCACATTTGAATAAGCTTCGGAAATCAGGCGAACCTTTCTACACTCATCCGTTAGAAGTAGCACGGATAGTTATGCGAGAAATTCCGCTCGATGAAGACTCGGTGATAGCAGCGCTTTTGCATAATGTTATTGATGAAGGTGAATTATACAGTTATGAAGATATTCGTCGCGAGTTTGGGGCAGAAGTAGCACAAATTGTCGACGGAGTATCAAAGATTAAATATGTGGAAAGCCAGCATATAAATAGTGAGGTGCAAGCGGAGAATTATCGTCGGCTATTGCTTGCCTTGTTCAAAGATGTGAGAATTATACTTATTAAGCTTGCAGATAGACTGCACAATATGCGAACTCTGGAATCGCTGAACAAAGAAAGTCAGGAAAGAGCATCGCGAGAAACGCTTGAAATATATGCACCGTTTGCAAATAGATTTGGATTGAGAAATATCAAGTGGGAATTAGAAGATTTAGCATTTAAGTATTTGCATCCTGATAAATATGAAGCAATAAGAAAGGCATTGCAGCTGACCCGACAAGAGCGAGATGAATATGTTGTAAAATTCATTGAACCAATAGAAAAAGCATTATCGAAAGATGAGTTATTAAAGAAGCTCAAAATTAAATTTGAAATCACGGGTCGTGCAAAACATATTTATTCAATTTATAATAAAACAATATTAAGGCAGAAATCTATTGATGAGTTGTATGATTTATTTGCAGTAAGAGTAATTCTTGACACGGACGACAAGAATATGTGCTTTTATGTTTATGGTATAGTAGCGGGGATTTATCCCCCTGTTCCAGAAACGTTCAAAGATTATATATCTGCACCAAAAAAGAATGGCTATCAATCAATTCATTCGGCAGTTGTCGGACCCGGCAATAAACCTGTTGAGATACAAATTCGGACACGTCAGATGCACATTGTATCAGAAAAGGGCGTTGCGGCTCATTTTAAATACAAGAGTGGTATAAAATCGAGTTCTTTGATAGAAGATGCGCATTTACAGAAATGGATGGATGATGTTCGTGAAATATTTGAAAATGCGGGCGATGAGAAGACGCCTGAACTACTGGAATCGGTAAGACGCAACTTATTTATCGAAGATATTTATGTTTTCACACCTGCAAATGAGCTTAAGAAATTGCCACGCGGTGCAACTGCATTGGACTTTGCTTTCGAAATACACACAAAAGTAGGGTATCACGCAATTGGAGCAAAAATTAACGGACGAGTTGCACCATTATATTATAAGCTGGAAAACGGCGACAGAGTGGAAATACTTGTTTCGAAAAGCCAAAAGCCAACAAAAGAATGGCTCAAATGGGTAACAACCGGTAAGGCAAGCCAGGCATTGCTCAAATATTTCAGAGATGAAATAAAGCGATACGAAGCAGAAGGAAAACAAATTTGGACTAACAAGCTGAAAGAACTTGGTATTTCGTTAAGCGACGAGGAAATTGAAAAATTACTTAAATCATTGAAATTTATCCATATATCAGATTTCTATGCTGCACTTGCTGATAAATCAGTCAATCAAACAAAAATTAATGATTTCTTACTGAAAAAAGTGCAAGATATACAGAGTGACTTGCCTTTCTCTGATGAAATACAATCATTTTTCAGTAAAATTCCTAATCTGGAAATCAATCAAAATACTACAATTACTTATGCAAATTGTTGCAATCCGAAGCCCGGAGAAGAAATAATTGCGGTGAAATTGAGCAATAATTTTGCTACAATTCACAAGATTGATTGCCCAAGTATTGAGAAAGTATTGAATACCCATAAAGAAGATTTAGCTAAGGTAACGTGGGAAGATTTGCCTGAAAAATCGTTCTTGATTGAAATCAGAGTGGTTGGAGACGACCGAGAATATATGCTGCAAGATATAACTGCATCGATAATTAAATCCGGGAATGCAAGTATTAACAGCGTGAATATCAATACAATAGATACTATATTCGACGGCGTAATTACACTTAAAATAACAAATAAATCTAACATAAACAGAGTATTGGAGGAAATATTAAAAATAAATGGAATAAAACAAGCAGAGGTTGTAAAATAATGAGGAAGCTGATTAAAGGAATATTTCTTAATCCAAAAACTGATTATTCGGTGGAAGTTTTGAATAATTACTGCATCTTAATTAATAATGGAATAATAGAGAAAATTGAGAAAGATATTGAAATAAATGAAATACAGTTTGACGTATTTTACGATTTTGAGGATAAAATAATTATTCCAGGATTGATTGATTTACACACGCATATTCCGCAGTTCCGTGCAATTGGGATTGGCAAGGGAGAATTATTAGAGTGGCTGAATGATTATATTTTCCCGCTGGAAGCGAAATTTTCTGAGAAAAATTTTGCCGTCGACAGCACTGAGTTGTTTTTCAAAGATTTGATAAGCAAGGGGACAACTACGGCTGTAATGTATTCGTCGCCACAGAAGCAAGCTTGCGAAATTGCTTTTGAAATTGCAGACGAATTGAGTGTGCGTTCGTTCATTGGGCTGCCTTTGATGGATAGAAACACGCCCGATATGATTATCCAAAACACAGAACAGGTTATTAAAGATATTTTTTCGATTGCAGATAAATGGCATAAAAGAAATAAATGTGAGTTTGTGCTGTCGCCGCGTTTTGCTTTATCCTGCTCGGATGAATTATTGCGTAGAGTTGGGGAAATTGCAGCATCTGACGGATTTTTCGTTCAGACACATCTTGCAGAGAGCAAAAAAGAGTTGCAGGAAGTAAAACTGCAATTTCCCGAAGTTGAAAATTACACAAGCGTATATGATAAGTATAATTTGCTGACATCGCGGACAATACTTGCCCATTGCATATATTTGAATGAGGCAGAAATAGAAAAAATTCGGGACAGAAATTGTATAATTGCCCACTGCCCTACTTCGAATAAATTTTTGAGAAGTGGGATAATGCAGGCAAAGAAATACATTGATTGCGGGTTAAAAGTTGGATTAGGAACGGACGTTGCAGCTGGATATAGTTTATCGATGCTAAATGAAGGAATGGAGGCTTGCGAAGTGTCGAAATTATTATCAGTGCAGAATGACGAACCAAATATTGTGATTGAAGCAGATACTGCATTTTGCCTGTCTACAATTAAAGCGGCTGAATATTTAGGAATTTCGGAAGAAGTGGGAAATTTTGAAATTGGAAAGAAGTTTGATGCCGCAGTATTTGAGTTAGCGGAAGTGCATAAAAGTGCTGAACTAAAAGAAGAAGAATATTTGAGAGCATTGATGTATAATATTGACAAGCGAACTGCAAAGTCAGTATTCATCGATGGAAATTTGGTTTATCATAAATAGAGGAAAATATGAAAAGTTTTCGCAAAGAATTATGGTTCAATACAAGAAACAGACGTGAATTTATCAATATCACGCGTCAAGTGGAGGAGTGCATTAGAGAAAGCGGTGTGAAAGAAGGGCTTGTGCTTGTTAATGCGATGCATATTACAGCATCAGTTTTTATTAATGATGATGAATCGGGGTTACATAGTGATTTTG
>JAKIZO010000048.1:0-269 GCA_022707965.1 Bacteroidota bacterium | reverse complement strand
AAATTATGGGTAGAGAGGTTGTCGTTGCTATCACAGATGGGAGACTTGATTTTGGACCGTGGGAACAAATCTTTTACGGCGAGTTTGATGGGAAGCGGCGAAAACGCGTTCTGGTAAAGATTATTGGTGAATAAGATTTTTCTCTATCAAGTAGAAAATCTTAGAGATTGTCTCACAAGAGAAATAAAATGAGAACAATTAGAAGATTTTTTTGTAACGTTGAAATGACGAACCACTAATATGCTTATGGAAAAAACCTTCGGAAGGGC
>JAKIZO010000047.1 GCA_022707965.1 Bacteroidota bacterium | reverse complement strand
AAAGAAGACACTTGAAAATGATTTGAAGCAGGCAGAAGCGAAGCGAATATTGATAGACCAATATGTGCAGCTTGCCGAAAAATCGAAGCGGACGGCTGATGAGCAACGCAAGTTTGAAGCGTTGCAAAAGCAAATTGAGAGGAATTATCCGGGGTTGATTGATAAAACGGCGAGCTTTTCGGATAATTTAGGCACGCTAAAAGCAGAAAGCAGTGAAACGGCGAACTACATCGGCAAGCTAAAGACGCAACTTAGCGAATTAGACCGAAGAGTTGCCGAGAGCAATAGAAAGTTGCTTTACATCGAAGCAAATAAAATTCGGGCAGATATTGCAAAAGTGTTTGACGATGCGACAAGCAATTGGCTTGGAGTGATGGGGGCGAATGCGTCTGTGATGGAGTATCGGATGAATCAGATGTTCGATAAAATTTATTCAGCAAAAACAGTTGATGAATTGCGGGCGAGGTTGCAAGATTTGACTGAATATATTGAAGTGTGGAAGCCGAAGGGGCAGGAGCAGCAAGAGGCAAAATACAAAATGCTCAAGATGGTGCAGGAATTTGGGCGGTTGCGACAGCAAGCAATGACTTTTTGGGATGAGCAGGAGAAAGAAAAAGCAAAGGAAACTGAGGAAGAAGTTGCGAAAGCAGAGAGGAAGAAGACGGAAGAGGTGAAGAAAGAAAGTGATGAACGTGTTCGGAAGAAAATTGAAGAGTTGCAGGCATCTCGCAAAAGTGCCGAGTCGGCAGCGGAGGCAGCCGAGGCGGAAGCCGAAGCCGAGCGGGCACGTCGAGGGCGAAGCCGTTCGCTTGCCGAAGAGCTTGAGTATGAGCAGAAGAGATTGCGGATAATAGCGGAACATCTTGATAAGGCAAAGAAAATTGAGGTGCAAAACGAAAAAGAGCGGGAAACGGTCGCGAAATTTGTGGAAGGGTTAGAAGCTGAATTGCAGCAGAGAAGCGACAAGGTGAAGTTGCTTGAGGCAAGAATTGAATGGAAAGATAAAGAAAAAAGCATAAAAGCACTTGAAGATGAGATAAAGAATTTGGAAGGTGAGATAAAAATCGCATACGAACGGGAGGATTTCGAGGATGCTAACAGAGCAATTGAAGAGATTATGAAGAAAAGCAAGCAGCTTGAAGAGGCTTTGCAGTTGCGTTTGCAGGCTGAGACCGACGACGAGGCTCGCAAGGAGATTGTTGGTAAAATTGAAGAGTTGCAAAAAGATGCCGAGGCGAGGAAGATTGAAATTGGTGTGAATTTGCAGAAGCTTGCAATTGCAAAGATAACGGACCCGATTGAATACGAGTATCGCAAGGCATTGATGGAAGCGGAGCTTACCTATCGGCGGGAGCTTGAGATGGCGGAGGAGAATATCGCTCGGAAATTGATAGCTCAAGAAAAATACTGGCAGGAACGGCAACGGATTGAACAGAAATACATTCGGGAAAGCTTACGCTTGGAAAATCGTTTGCGAAGTGCGATGGAGGAGGCATCGCGGGTATTGCTGGAGTCGCTTACGGCTGGGTTGGATGTTGTTGGTGCGAAAATTAGCAATTTAGAAGAGCGATTGAATAGCTTTGGCAAGGAAGATAAAGAAAAATATAAGGACGAGGAACGGAAGCTTTCGGATAGCTTGCAGAAGAGAGAAATTACATTGCGAGAGTATATTGCTCGGATGGATGAAATAGATGAGCAGAAGAATAAATCAAGTGAGCGGGCAAGCAGGGAGGAATTGCGGATTAGGCTGGCGACCGCTCGGGCGTTGGCGGTGGCAGCGGGGCAATTGGAGGCAAGCAATGCTGCGGCAATCGCTGCGATACAACGGCAAATTGCAACTAATATGCAACGATTGGAGAGCGAAGGCAAAAATATTGCAGATAATTTGAGCGAGCTTTTTGCAGGGACGGGCGAAAACATAAGCAAATTGCTCGAAGGAACAGCCGGAGTGGCTGCTGCAACATTCGGGGCTATGCTTGCAGCCGGCGTGGAAGTTGGCGAGGCGTTTCGCAAGGCAATATTGGGAACGCTCATTAAAACTGCACAACAAGCGATATTAACTTATATCCCGCAAATTTATGCTGCATTTATGGGTTGGATGGGACCGTTTGGATTGGCAGCAGCGACGGCAGCAATTGCAATGGTTTACGGAGCGTTGGAATATGCACGTTCGGCAATTGGTTTGAGGTCGGGTGCGGTGGATTTGCAAGGTCCGGGCACAGAAACAAGCGATAGCATACCGGCGAGACTTTCGCGTGGAGAGAGTGTGATTACGGCAAAAGCAACGCGTGCAAATAAAGAACTACTCGAATGGATTAATCGGACGCAACGCCCTGCGGTGGAATATTTTATTGCCAAAAAAGACGTGAATTTATACAACACGCACAACGACGCTCTTGCTTTGGAGATTAGAGCGTTGAGGCAGGAAATTGCACGAATGCCGTTGAAACGCACGATAAATAGTCGCGTGGAGGTTGGGATTGACGTCAATGACCGCGAACTTATTCGCAGAATTGCGATTGAGCGAGAAGCAAGATTGCGGAGGTTGTGATGTGGAAGATATGCCTGAAAGGAAGTGATGAATACGCTGCGCCGGATAGCAGCGGTTGTGTGTCGCTTGAAGATTTGGGCACAAGCGATCCGCTGATGGACGACGGTTGGCTGAAAGTGGATGTGCTCGGGATGGGTGCAAAGAGATTGGAGCGAGAGCCCGACGAGCGAATTGGTGGAGTGGTGCATCGTGGAACGGGGTTGCGTGTGTTTGATTGCGAGGTGGCGCCGTATCGGTTTCCGGATGATATGCATAAATTAGAAGAGCTGTATAATCATTTAACGAAAAGATATATTTATTTGCATAAAGGCAGTTACAATTTTGCGAATTTTGAAATTCATCCCGACGGAAAAGCTTTGGCGGTGGCTGCAAGCGTAGTCGTGGAAGATGATTACGAAGGTGGAATTAAATCGGTAAAGGTTAGATTTAAGGTAGTGCGATGAGCTGCATTTATAGAGCAGAATGGCGGGGACGGAATACGGGTTGGGATTATCGGTGCGAGTTTGTTCCGCCGGGAGACGGCGAATTGCAAAACCCAGAGATTACAGAATTACCGGCTGGCTCAGTAGAATTTGAATCGATAAAAATGAAGTATGAGAAGATACCATTTGGTTGTGGCGAGGTGCCGACGGCAAAAATCAAAATATATCTTGATGAAATTCCACAAGACACAAAATACGATGAGTTGAGGGTGAGGATTTGGGCTGCGACGATAAATGTGAACGCCGGCGGAGAGCTTGGAACAATACCGGCGGGCTTGGTGGTGAGGCTGTGGGTTCGGTTCAATAAAAACTCGGCGCCGGATGTGAACGTGTGGAGACTCGTGTGGAGCGGGATGGTGCGACACGATTCGGTTGCGAAATTTGATTTGAGCGACAAAACCATCGAGATGGAAGCTGTGGATTTATCGCGTGCGGTGCTGGATGTGATTAAATTTAGTGCATTGAAGAATGCGATTTTGGCGGTGGCGTCGCAGCAAGAAGTATCGTCAGATGTAGTGGTCGAGGCGATATTTACGCAGAACGAGCGTAGAAATGTGATTGCAAATTCATTTGGTAGCGGATACGAAATTAAATTTGTGCCATTGAAATTATTAACTGATAAAATAAAAGAGCTTGGGAATATCGCTTATCGCAAATTTTTACGCAATTCGGCGGAAGAATGGGAATTGCAGATTTCGATGCCGCTCTTTTACAGACAAGTTTATAGCGGGAGTGGTTCGCTCGGCAGCGAGCTTGCGTCGAATGAGGTGCTTGTGGCGTGGCGTTGCGTGAAAGACGGCGTGGAGGAGCCGTTTGGAGTATTCGATGAGCGAGATGAAGCAGGATTTGCAAGGAGGTATAATTCCGTTTGGGATTACGTTGTGGATTTATGCGAATGGACGGCAACGCGGGCGGAATGGAAGAGTGGCGGGTTTGCGATGCGAGGGCTGCGAGCTGGAGGAGAGATGGTCGAGGTGCCAACAGAATGGTTTTCGCAATTTGAAATAGACTTTTCGGGAAGTGGGCTACGGCGTGTGAATGTATCGAGCGTGGAGGTTGCGAGTGGCGGAGAATTTGCGGATATAGAAAATTGGGTGGAGCAAAAAGATGGGTCGCGTAACGAGGGTGAGCTGTGCGTTGCGAATGTGTGGAGTAATTTGGCGCCGGCGGTGGAATACAAACAGAAGGCAGCAAACTTCATAAATGGCAAATATATATTGTGGCTTGGGCGATGGGTGCGGGCGATTGGGCTATGGTATTATGAGCAGCCGGAGTCGTTTAACAGAGCGATGCCGATTAGGGTGCACGAGTGCATTCGGTATGACCGAGGTGACGGCACAACAACTGCAGTTGATGAAACTTAC
This sequence comes from Bacteroidota bacterium, assembly GCA_022707965.1. Classification (GTDB taxonomy): domain Bacteria; phylum Bacteroidota; class Ignavibacteria; order Kapaibacteriales; family UBA2268; genus JAKIZO01. The sequence continues at coordinate 7,586 of JAKIZO010000047.1, read as the reverse complement.
GATTGGCGGTTGCTTGCATCGAGCCGTCCGAGTGAGAAATGTTTGGGGTGTCAGACAAGGTCGGGAGTGATGAAACGGCTTGCGAAGTATTTAGCGAGTGAATTTGCGGGAGTAAAGGCAACGGCAAAGGGGCGAATTGATGCAGATAAATGTGTGTGGTTTGAAGGCGGTGGTTCGCTTGGCTTTGTGTGGTTTGGGCAAGGAAATAAATTCCATTTACTTGGGCTTTCGGAGATACTTGGAGTGGGAGCGCCGGCGGTTGCAGAGATGCGGTGGCTGGGAGTGGAATGGAATTTGCGTGATGAGGAAGTGGAAATAGAGATGATAGGTTAGCGATGCCAATAAGGGAGAGCGTAGGAGCAAATCGCATAAGCGAGATAAATTTGGTGCCACATCTTCGCGGTGGAAGGAAAGGAGGTGTTGCGATAGCGGTTGCTGCCGAGGCGGATGGATTTGTGGCGGTGGCTGGGGTGGAGATTGAGGCGTGGGATTTGGTGGGATATAGCAACGGCGTGCTTGTAAAAGCGGATGCGGTGGAAGGTGTAGTAGCGGTGGGAGTGGCGGTGGAGTCGGTAGTTGCTGGCGAGGTGGTGCGAGTTCGGACGAGTGGGTTTTTGCCGAGTGAGGCTGCGGTGGCTGGGGTGGAGTATTGGCTTGGGAGCGATGGCGAGATGGCAAGAGAGTTGCCGGTGGGCTGGAAGGTGTTGCAGAGGGTAGGTATGGGTGTAGCTGGAGGTGTATTAATTGAAATAAAAGAAAGTGCATTAAAGTGTTAAAATGATGCTTATTGTGTTAATGGAAAATAGTAAATTAGAAAAATTAAAGTGTTAAAGTGGTGAAAATAAAAGTGTTAATAAAAAATATTAAGAATTAAGATAAATTAATTATGTTTTATTACTCATTTGTTTTGTTATGAAATTATTAGTGATATTAAGCGGATTTGGTTTAGCCATTGCGATTGGATTTTACAAAGGTCTAAAAAAAGAAAAACCATTAATCTGGAAAATAACAACAATAGCGATACTGCTATTAGGTGCGTTTTTGACTTTATATCCGCTTGTTGCTGCAACAATATCGGAACTTGATGAAATTGCACCATATATAAATAAAATGCCCATACCAACTGAAGTTTTTATAAAAGACTATACTGTTTATGAGGAGGGTAGCAGTAATTTTTTGGAAATTTTTGGAACAAAAAACTATGCAGACAAGCCTCACAAACTACTTGTCGATGAAAAGAACTTGGAAATTTTGAAAAAATCAAATCATTGGATAATAAAAGTTCAAGTTTTAGAAGAAAATAGATTGCTATTGCGGGAAATTGTTCAGTCAAGTCCGTGGATTAGTTATCCATTTGTATTATCGCTGGATGATAGAATTAAAATACTCAATTTTCACGTGCCTATGGCTTGGATAGCAGTCCTGGCATACTTCATTTCAATGTTTTTTGCTGTGAGATATTTAAAAGGCAAACATATTAGCGATGATGTTATGGCGGCAACAGCAGCTTCTCTGGGGACGCTTTTTGCAATTCTGGCGACAGTTACAGGTTCTGTATGGGCAAAATTCAACTGGGGAAGTTTCTGGAATTGGGACCCACGAGAAACATCAATATTTATACTATTATTAATATATTTCGCATATTTTGCTTTGCGTGGAAGCATCGAACGAGAGGACATTCGTGCAAAAGCTTCGGCTGTATATTCAATAATAGCATTCGTTACTGTACCATTTCTTGTTTTTGTGCTGCCAAGAATAACATCGGGGCTGCATCCTGGTTCGCAAGGCGGAGGAATGAGTGGTCCAATTTTAAGCACGCAGAAAGGGATGCTTGATTCATCATTAATGTTTTCTTTTTCTCTGTGTGTGATTGGCTTTACTTTGTTTTTCTTCTGGATGCTAAATGTAAATTATAGAGCAAACTTATTAAAGAAAAGAATGGAGGATTAAAATGGAGCAATTTTTTCACGATAATTCGATATTTATTGTGCTGACAATCGTACTAATTATTATTTTCGGGATTGGTTTGTATATGTTTTCAATAGATAGGAAGATTGCAAAAATTGAAAATAACTGTAAGGAATATGTTGAGCAAAATATTAATGAGTAACAATGCAGCACGACCGCGAACAAAAATATAAAGATGAAATTGCTGAACTTAAAAGAAAAGTTCTGATTTTAGAAGATAAGTGCAATGAGGTATTGCAAAATACCGAGATGGCAATTGTTGAAACACGTGCCGATATGAGAATAATTAATGCAGAAGGGGCAATAGATTTAATATTTGAAGAAGCGATTGACGACTTCGAACGTGGCGAAAACCTATTAAAAGTAATATATAAAATCACTCACAATACAAAAGCAACAAGCAAAGAGCTTCCAACTAGCACTGAACAAGGGGATTCGATTGAAGAATTGATAAACAAATTTGTCGAAGGAACGCTCGAAGAAAAACTAATACGAATTGTCGGGGAAAAGGAAAGCGGCGAATTATTTTTATTAACCTGGAAAATAAAGCGATTAGGCAAGAACTTTAAATCATTTTTTAAGATTATTCCTACAAATCAAATAATTAAATCCGCGCAGGATAAGCATATTGAAGAAATCAATGAAATGAGAAAATTGGTGCGGGACACACTTAATATTGTGGAGGAGGGCGTTTTTGTTCTGAATATGAAAAACGAAATTGAGTTTATGAATAATTCGGCAAAGAGATTTTTTTTCAGTAGTAATATAAATTTGCTGAAAAGTGCGCCAATCGAAGGAAGATTATACAGCGAAATATTCATAAATGAAAGTGTTGATGAAATCAAGCATAGAATTGAACAAAATGCCCGATGTATTTCCTCGAAAAAGCCTGTTAAATACACTGTCAAGAACAATGACCAGCAGTTTGAATTTACGATTTTCCCAAATTTTAACCACAAGAAAGAAGTTATCGGAACAATCACAATAATAAAAGATGACGCACCTATTTTTTCATCTAATTCGCCAAAAGATGAAATTGAGAATCTTTCGAAGGCTTTGAAATACTACTCACAAATTGCAAAGCAGTCAGAAGCAAGACTTGCAGAACTGGAAAACAACCAAAAATGGCTGATGAATAAAAATACTGAATATCAATCGTTGATACGTTCACTCAGTACTTTTTTAGATAATATCCCTGCACCGATTGCAATTTTATCGCTTCCTGCGAGAAAGTATGAATATGTGAACAACAGTTTTGTGCAAAAGTTCAGTATTTCAAAGGAGCAGATAAAAGGTAAAACAGACGAAGACGTTTTCAGCAGTGAAGATGCTGATATTTTTGATACTAAAACAATAGAGGCAATAGAAACGAAGGAAATTGTAAAGGTTTCTACTCCAAATTTTTATGCAAAACAAGTTGTGTTAGTTAATTCCAGTAATAAGCCAACAAATATAATCAGGATTTTTCTGTAAAAATTAAATTGTTAACTTACTCGTCAATGAGAAACAAACTAAGGAGCATTATGTATCAATTCAAGACCACTTTGTGATTTTTTTTAGGGAAAATTGAAATGAAAAAAGGAAAAATCTTGTGGATTGACGATGAAATCGAGCTATTGAAGCCACATATCATTTTACTAAATCAACGTGGTTTTGAAACAGAAACAGCTACTAATGGCGAAGACGCAATTGAAATGGTGCGTCGAACGCATTATGATTTGATTTTTCTGGACGAAATGATGGTTGGAATTAGTGGTCTTGAAACTTTATCACGAATAAAAGAAATTGATTCGACCACGCCAATTGTAATGGTTACGAAGAATGAGGCTGAAAGTGTGATGGAGGAAGCAATAGGTAAAAAGATAGACGATTATCTCACAAAGCCAGTAAATCCTACTCAAATATTGCTTGCTTGCAAAAAATTTATCGAAGGCGAACGGATTGAAAAGGAGAAATTCACGCAAGATTATCTTTCGGGTTTTGCGCAGCTATCGATGAAGATGCTCGAACCGCTTAGCTGGGGCGATTGGCGGGATATCTATATTCAGCTGGTGAACTGGTCGATAGAACTCGACCGACACAACGAAGAAGGATTAATGCAAACATTACAAGACAAATGGCGTGAATGTAATACCGAATTTTCGAAGTTTGTAGAGAATAATTATATAGATTGGATTAATCATCCTGACGACAAGCGAAATGATGATTATCCCGTGCTTTCCCCTCACGTATCGGATTATTATGTGCTGCCACACCTGCGTGAAGGTAAAAAGGTATTTTATTTTGTGATTGACTGTATGAGATTAGACCAATGGTTGATGATGAAAGAACTTCTTCAACCATATTATACATTCAAGACAAATTATTATTCATCTATTCTACCGACTGCAACTCCTTATGCTCGAAATTCAATATTTGCGGGACTATATCCTATTGATATAAAAAAATACTTCCCACAATGGTGGAATGTTGATTCGAACACAGAAGACCACAAGCAAAACGCCTACGAACGAGAATTGCTCGAAACCTGGCTCGAACGAAGGCGAATAAAAACTAATGGAAAAGTAGGATTTATTAAGATTTTCGATACAGATTTCGGGCGAAAAATCGAACGGGAAATAAACGACTATGTCGATAATACTATTACGGCAGTTGTCATCAACGCAGTGGATATGATTGCCCATAGCCGTTCTGATTATGCCATTTTGAAAGAGATTGCACCTTACGAAGCGGCATATAGAAGTCTGACAAGTTCGTGGTTCAGACATTCGAGTTTGTTCGGGATACTGAAATCGTTATCAGAAAGAAAAGATATAAAAATAATTATTACAACTGACCACGGTTCGATACGCTGTATGAGAGGAGTGAAGGTATTGGGAGATAGAGATACATCAACGAACCTGCGATATAAATTCGGGAAGAATGTAAAAGCTGATAAGCGACACGCTATGCAAATACCCGACTTAACAAAATATAAAATACCTTCGTTAGGAATATCTGTAAACAACATAATTGCCAAAGAGGATTACTATTTTGTTTACCCAACGGATTATCATCAGTATTTGAATAGATACAAAGATAGTTTGCAGCACGGCGGCATTTCGCTTGAAGAAATGATTGTTCCAATAATCGAGCTCGAACAAAGATAAACTATTTGCATTTTTATGCTTTATTCGTATTTTTGAAGAATGGAAACACAAACATATACAACAAAAAGCGAAGACGAAACAATTGAGCTTGGCAGAAAGTTCGCAGAGAACTTGAAAAAAGGCGACGTTGTGCTTTTCTATGGCGATATTGGGGTTGGGAAGACTGAGTTTATCAAGGGGATTTGCAAGTATTTCAATGTCGAGGAAATTGTTACAAGTCCGACTTTCACAATAATTAATCAATATAATGGAACAAAAGACGGCGAGAACATTGCTATTTATCATATTGACTTGTATAGAGTAAAAGAAAAGAAAGAATTACTGGAAATTGGATTTGAAGAATGCTTATATTCAGCTGATGCAATAAAACTTGTCGAATGGGCAGAAAATTCTTTTGAAATCGTGAAGTTCGTTAATTATAGAATCTCGATAAAAGCTGATTTTGAGAATGTAAATGAAAGATTAATTGAAATAGCCTCAGAAAATTAATTTGCTGATTTTATTGTTCATCATTAAAATTTGGCTCGTAGGGTCTGTCTGAAAAGGACAGGCCTTTTTTGTAACTTGTGGAAAAAAATCAAGAAGAGATAAAGCAGTAATTTTGCAAGACCTTCGGAAGGTTTCGAACCTTCCGAAGGTTATATAGCAAGTTTTATATTTTCAGGGAAATGCCTAATTCATCGAGTTGTGATGGGTCAACTTCTGATGGTGCACCGTCCATAAGAGAAAGTCCAGTAGTTGTTTTCGGGAAAGCAATAACATCGCGAATATTGTCCGTTCCAGTCAAAATCATAACTAATCTATCCAAGCCAAGAGCAATACCACCGTGCGGAGGAGCACCAAATTTTAAAGCTTTGAGCAGAAATCCAAACTTATTTTCGGCAGATATTTCATCTAAGCCGATGAGTTCGAACATTTTTTTCTGTATTTCACCATCGTGAATACGAATGCTACCGCCACCAACTTCTGAACCATTGATAACTAAATCATAGGCTTTTGCACGCACTTTGTCAGGTGATACATCCAGAAGAGGAATATCTTCGTCCATAGGAGAAGTAAAAGGATGATGCATAGCCACAAAACGGTTTGCCTCTTCGTCGAACTCGAAAAGAGGAAAATCAACAACCCAATGGAAGCTGAAATTATTTTTTACAGCGTCCAAAATTCCAGTTCGACGGGCAATTTCCAAACGCAAGGCACCCAGAATTGTCAATGCTTTGTATTTTTTATCGGAAGAAATAAGGATTAAGTCTCCATTGTCTGCTTCGAGAGCAGATTTTATAGAGTTCATTTCGCTTTCGGATAAAAATTTGGCGATTGGCGAGTTAATTTCACCATTTTGCATAAATTTAATGTAAGCAAGCCCTTTGGCACCGTATTTTTTTGCGAATTCAGTAAGTTCGTCAATTTGTTTACGAGAAAATTCCGCACATTTCGTTGCGTTGAAAGCATAAATTTTACCACCGCTTTGAAGTGTATCGGCAAATACTTTAAATTCAGAATTTGCGACGATATCAGATAAATCTTTTATTTCCATACCGAAACGCAGGTCAGGCTTGTCGCTGCCGAAGCGTGTCATAGCCTCTTCGTAGCTCATTTTTGTAAATGGTGTCGGAATTTCGATATCAAGGACTTCTCTCCAAACACGAGCGATATATTTTTCGATAAGATTGAGAACATCATCTCTATCAACGAAAGACATTTCAACGTCTATTTGTGTGAATTCAGGTTGGCGATCCGAACGAAGGTCTTCATCTCTGAAGCATTTAACGATTTGCATATATCTATCGAAGCCCGAGACCATCAGAATTTGTTTGTAAATTTGAGGGGACTGAGGCAAAGCATAGAATTTACCTTTGTTTATTCGGCTGGGGACAAGAAAATCACGAGCGCCTTCGGGGGTAGATTTCATCAATACGGGTGTTTCCACTTCGATAAAGTCATTTTCGAAAAAGTAATTATGTGTGATATGGTATAATTTATTACGGACGATGAAATAGTTTTGCATAATCGGGCGACGCAGGTCAAGGTAACGGTAACGAAGCTTAATTTCTTCATTAGTTCCGATATTGTTTTTAATTTCAAAGGGAGGCACATCGGATTTATTAATTATACCGAAATCATTTGTTAATATTTCGAACAAGCCGGTTGGAATATTGGGATTAGGATTTTCACGCTTTCTTACAATGCCTTTAAGCCAAATCACGAATTCAGAACGAAGTTCTTTTGCACGTTCAGCAAGTTCGGGATTATTTTCGGGCTCGATAACCGCCTGAACCAAACCGTATCTATCGCGAACATCGAAAAATATCATTCCACCCATATTTCTGACAGTATCGACCCAACCGTTTATTATCACTTCTTGGTTGAGATGAGAACTTGAAATTTCACCACATTTGATATTTCTTTTGCACCAATTCATATTTGCACCAAGTGATTTAATAAAGATTATTAAATTAAGTAAATTTC
>JAKIZO010000046.1 GCA_022707965.1 Bacteroidota bacterium | reverse complement strand
TTTCTATCATATTAAATCAGTTTTCACTCTTTTGATATTAGCGCCAATGGATTGAAGTCTTTGCTCGAAATTTTCATAACCACGGTCAATGTGATAGACGCGTAGCACTTCTGTTGTGCCCTCAGCAATAAGAGCAGCAAGCACAAGCGAAGCACCCGCACGAAGGTCGGAAGCCATAACTGTTGCACCAGAGAGTTTTCTACCGCCGATAACAATTGCAGAATTATCGACAACTTCAACATTAGCACCTAAACGAATTAGTTCGGGCACGTGCTTAAATCTATCAGGATAAATATTATCGGTGATTTTTGAAGTGCCCTCAGCTGCAAGCATTAGAGCAGTCCATTGTGATTGAACGTCTGTCGGGAAGCCGGGGTAAATTGTTGCGGTAATGTCGACAGGTTTGGGCTTACCGTTCATTTCAATAGAAATTTTATCTGCATTAACATCGATTTCGCAACCGGCTTCTTCTAATTTTGCAATAACGGCGGTCAAATGATATGGGTTTGTGTTTTCAAGTTCTAATTTGCCACCGGTAATTGCTGCCGCGATTAAGTAAGTAGCGGTTTCAATTCTATCGGGAATAGTTATTTCGTCTGCGGGATGGAGAGTGTCAACACCTTCAATTTCGAGTTGAGGTGTGCCAATACCATCAATTTTAGCTCCCATTTTGACAAGGAAACGAGCCAAAGCGGTAATTTCAGGTTCAGTTGCTGCATTGGTGAGAAGAGTGGTTCCTTTCGCAAGAGCAGCAGCCATAAGCAAATTGCCAGTTGCTCCGACGCTTGAAACATCGAAATGGAAGCGATTGCCAATTAATCGTTCAGCTTTTGCAATAACGTAACCGCTTTCGAGAGAAATTTCTGCTCCAAGTTTTTCAAGTCCTTTTAGATGCAAATCAACGGGACGAGGTCCCCAGGCACAACCACCGGGCATAGAGACTTTTGCATATCCATAACGAGAGACAAGTGGTCCAAGAACATAGAAAGAAGCACGCATTTTTTTAACGTGTTCGTAGGGTGCTTCGAAACTTGTAATATTGGTTGAATCAACGAACAATTCGTTGCCATTAAGTTCGCAGAAAGCACCTAAACTTGTCATAAGTCGGGACATAGTCCAGACGTCGCGTAGATTAGGTGTGTTTTTCAGATGGTAGGTGCCTGGTGCCAGTAAAGTTGCAGGCATAAGAGCCAGCGAACCATTTTTTGCACCGGAAATTTTCACACGTCCGACTAATCTATTACCACCTTGAATTACAAATTTGTCCATAAAAATACCTTTAAAATTATTCCCATTCGATAGTTCCGGGTGGTTTGCTTGTTATGTCGTACACAACGCGATTAATGCCCCGAATCTCGTTAATTATTCTATTACTGATTTTTGCTAATACATCATAAGGGAACGGGAACCAATCAGCAGTCATTCCATCGACAGATGTAACAGCACGCAACGCACAGACGTTTTCATAAGTTCTCTCGTCGCCCATTACGCCAACACTTTGAACGGGCAGCAAAACAGCAAAAGCTTGCCAAATTTTATCATATAATCCTGCCTCAGTTATTTCTTGAATGTAAATGTCGTCTGCTTTTTGTAATATTTCAATGAGTTCCTGCGTAATTTCGCCGATAATTCTTATTGCAAGACCTGGACCCGGGAAAGGATGGCGACGAATAAACCACTCGGGAACGCCAAGTTGGCGACCAACAGCACGAACTTCATCTTTGAACAATTCTCGAAATGGCTCGATTAATTTAAGTCCCATTTTTTCAGGTAAGCCGCCAACGTTATGGTGCGATTTGATTACTGCCGAAGGTCCTTTTACACTGACAGACTCGATAACATCGGGATAGAGAGTTCCCTGAGCCAGCCATTTTGCATTATTAAACTTTTTAGCTTCGATTTCGAAAAGTTCGATAAAAGTATTGCCGATGATTTTTCTTTTTAGTTCGGGGTCTGTAACACCCTTCAAGCGGGAAAGGAAAATATCGCTCGCATTGACTAAATCGATTGAAATGTTGAAATTATCGTTGAACAATTTCATTAATTTTTCGCTTTCTTGAAGTCTCATCAAACCTGTGTCAATGTGGATGCAATGAAGTTTATTACCGATTGCTTTGCTAAGAAGGACAGCGAGGACAGTTGAATCGACCCCACCCGAGAGTGCGCAAATCACCTCGCTGTTTCCGACTTCTTCCTGAATTTTTTTGATTGCACTGCCCACAAAAGAGTGCATATCCCAAATTTCTTTGCAAAGGCAGATTTTTCGGACAAAGTTTTCAAGAATTTTTATTCCTTCGACTGAATGATGGACTTCGGGATGAAACTGAACGCCGTATATTTTTTTTTCTTGATTGCGAATAGCAGCAATTGGAGCATTTTCAGTATGAGCGATGATTTCGAAGCCGTCGGGGATTTTAGTAAGCGAATCGCCGTGGCTCATCCATACTTGTGATGATTGCGAGACACCGTCAAAAATCACGTCTGGTTTATCGATAATCAGGTTGGCACGACCATATTCACGTTTTGCAGCTTTGTTGACTTCTCCACCTAATTGATAAGCAATAAGTTGCAAGCCATAGCAAATTCCGAGGACAGGCACACCTAATGAAAATACATCGAATTTAGGTATAGGTGCGTTTTCAGTGTAAACGCTCGAAGGACCACCAGAGAGAATTATGCCATTAGGAGCAATGGATTTAATGGTGTCTATATCGATTGAGAAAGGGTAAATTTCAGCATAAACATTTAATTCTCTTATTTTGCGTGCGATAATTTGAGTATATTGTGAACCAAAATCTAAAATTACAATTTTTTCCATATTGCCCTAAGAATGAGAAATAAAAAAACAAAAATAATAAAAGTGGAATAAATAAAAAATGAATAAAAAAAATGAAAAAAGGTAAAATTTTTCTTGCATAGTTAAAAAAAAGAATTTATTTTTGTACTCACCAAATGATTGTTCTTTGGTATAAAGCGAAAGTAGCTCAGTTGGTAGAGCACAACCTTGCCAAGGTTGGGGTCGCGAGTTCGAGTCTCGTCTTTCGCTCGACGAACAAAGTTCGTCTCTTCCTCTTTATGCTGCGTGCCTTGCTGTCACAATCCCCCCGATAGCAGGGCTTTTTTTTAGGAATTGTTTTGTTGTGGTTTGGGAAGATTGACAAAAAAAGTTGTCCCTTTATTAAGTTCAGTTTCGAAATACAAAGCTCCATTTTGTTTTTCAGCAAGTTCTTTACAAAGAACAAGTCCAAGACCAGTACCGGGCTCGTTTTGAGTTCCAGGAGTAGTATATTTGGCTTCAATGCGGAATACTTTATCTTTGGCTTCGTCGGAAAGACCAGTACCAAAATCTTTAACATAAATTTCGACAAAGTCGCCTAAGTCGCGAGCACCAAGAATAATTTTGCTGTTTGGGAAGGAAAATTTGATGGCATTAGAAACTAAGTTTCGAATAATAGTATTTGTTTGGTAATTATCAGCCCAGATAAACATTTTATCTTGAACTTCTTTTACAAACTCGATATTTTTGTTGTTAGCATTGTTTTTGAAAAGGCTTGAAACTCTATCGAAAAGGTCATTGACATCGATAATAGTTGGGTTGTATTGCAAGCCTCCAATTTGGGAGCGAGACCATTCGAGCAAATTTTCAAGAAATTCGAATAATTTTTTAGCAGCAGAATTCATACTATTGGCAATTTGTTGGATATCATCGCGTTCTAATGAGTCATAGGCATCAACCAAAAGTTCGGATAGACCGATGAAACCAGTAAATGGACCACGCAAATCGTGAGCAATAATAGAGAAGAACTTATCACGTTGAGCAAGAGCTTGTTTAAGTTCAGCTTGTGTTTTTTCAAGTTCTTTGCTATAACGAATTACTTCGTCGCGTGAGCGTTTTAAATTCAAATGTGTATTAACTCTACTTAAAAGCTCAACAATATTAAAAGGTTTGGTGATATAATCCACAGCTCCAACCCGAAATCCGAGCACAATATCTTCGGTTTCAATTCTGCCGGTGATGAAAATTATAGGTATATCCTTTGTTAGAGGATTGTTCTTTAATTTTCTACAAACATCAAAACCGTCAATATCAGGCAAATTAATATCCAACAGAATTAAATCGGGACTTTGATTTTGAGCAATTTCAATAGCTTGCTTGCCATTAGAAGCAAAGACAATCTTGCCATTAGAAGCAAAGACAATAGTATGACCTTCTTTGTAGAGGACAGCACTTAGTATTTGTAGATTTTTGGGATTATCATCCACCACAAGAATTAGAAATTGATTACCGAGAATAAATAACTCTTATACATATTAGTTAATCAAAAAATAATGATTTTTGACGAATATTAAATGATAAAATTGATGTTTATTGTTTTAGAAAAATATATTCTTAATTAATACTGTTTAGATATCAAAATTACGGTGGCATAATAATTGATATAACAAAGTAATAACAAATTAAATGGCTTGAAATACAATATTATCGAGCAAAAAATGGAAAAGAAAGAAAATATATTGTGTAATATTAGCCAATTCAGCAGAAAAAATTGGCTTTTAGTGATATTGTTGATTGTAATAAATTATCTTTCGCTTTATTCTGTGCAAACATCTGGTGGATATTCACAGTCGTGGTTATCAAGAAATGTTGGTGGAAGAGGGCTTGCAATGGGCGGAGCATTTACGGCAATTGCGAACGACCCTTTTGCAATTTACTATAATCCCGCAGGCGTAGGGTTTTTCTCGCCAACACCTGTTATTGCCTCATCTGCTTCAAACTTAGGGTTCGATAGAACAAATGTAACACTTGTGTACGCTCAGCAAATAACTGATAATGTGGGAATTGGATTTGGCGTCAACAGCCAATATGCGGGTTCATTTACTCAAAGGGATATCAGAGGCAATCCGTATAAGCAACTTTCTTCTTACCAGTATAATATTGGTGCTTATGGTGCATATAGTATGGAGTTTGCCAGCATTGGATTTGGATTAAAGTATTTGATAGACAATTTAACAGGTGTTCCGACCGAAGCGACGGGAGTTGCTCTTGATGTTGGTGCAAAATTTAATATATTTGATTTGTTTTCGTTCGGGTTGGCAGTTCAGAATATAGGCGGAACTATGCTTTGGAATACACAACAGCATAGCACGGAAAACATTCCATATACAATTAGAGCTGGGATTGGACTTGAATTTGGATTTAACGAGCAAATCTATACAATGCGTTCAACTACTGATGGCGAAGAGGAAATCGTATATATACCACCTACACGATATTTGATATTATCGATTGATGCTGTTTACAATCAATATGATTTGACGCCAACATTTATTGTTGGGACAGAGATGGTGCTTCACGAATTGATTGGAATACGTGGTGGAATTTCCATATATGGCGATAAATACGGCAAGCCGCAGCTCTTCCCAAATACATACTGGGGAACGGGTATCTCGTTAAGACCGAAGTTAGAGGAACTATTTCCGAATATTCCTTTCAAATCACACATTGATTATACAGTTGGGAAAGAAATAAATGCAGAAAGCGGACTTCTGCATAATATTTCGTTAGTCTTTGAATTTTAATAGAAATTAATAAATTTTCGGGTAATTTTTTTGTTGTTTGAAAAATCATAAATTGAGAAAATAAGAAATCCTTTTGGGAGCTTACTTTTTGGTATTTCACAAAGTGAATTTGCCTCAATGCTATAAACCAGGACACCCTGCAAATTGTAGACATAGACTTTGCCTTTGTCTATATTCACGACAAATCTATCCTTCAATTCTTGAATTGACGGTTTTTCGTCTGTAAGGTCAATTATTGAAGAATAATCGGGATAGAGAATAGAGATGGCATCTAAATCAAATCCCGAGACTAAAAACGGTGGTTGATAATATGGATGAGTTTCGTTTATGGTAACAATCAAAGAAACATCTTTTATCTTAATATGAGTGATATAATCCAATCCAACAACGCTTAAATCGAAGCCATCACCACCACAATCAGGATAGTCGAAAGGCGATATTTGACCGTTGGTGGGTGTTTTGCCTGCCATACCTTCGAGCGTCCATTCGTTGTAAGGAAATACGATGAAATTCACACCATCCTGGCTGACGGAAACAATAGCGGGTTCAGCAAAGATTTTGCCATCAATTAGTCTTTGGAAAGCGTTCTCAAAAATGATAAAATCCACCCCTTCCCCATTTCGTATAACACCATTTTTTAGACCAACCGTGATTTCTCCACCAATGCCAATGGAACAAAGTTCTTCGGGATGCACCTCGGGAATAGTCCAGGATGCTGAACGAGATGGTGGACGGAAAATATTGTTTGGGAAATATTCAGGTGATTGTCCAGCACTCTGCTCTGTTCCTGGAATAAAGGAATATACAGTATCAATAAAAGTGCCACAATGCAAGTATGAATTGCTAAAAAGTAGGAACAAAATCAATAAAAATCTTTTCATATTTTTTTCACCAATTCGTTTATACAAACTTATTGAGATTATTAATTTTAATAAAGAAAAATAAAACTATTATGAATGATAAACAGAGAATGGCAAAAATTTTGGATATTTTAGCGAAAGAATATCCCAACGTTAAAATACAATTGAATTTTTCTAATCCGTTTGAATTATTAATTGCAACCATCCTATCGGCACAATGCACGGACGAGAGAGTAAACAAAGTTACACCATCGCTTTTCAAAAAATACAAAAGTCCTTCTGATTACGTAAATATTCCCATTGAGGAGTTAGAGAAAGAGATTTACTCGACGGGCTACTATAAAGCAAAAGCAAAGCATATAAAAGAAATGAGCAAAATGCTGCTGGAAAAATACAATGGAGTAGTGCCGTCGCAATTAGAGGAACTGATAAAATTGCCTGGTGTTGGACGCAAAACCGCTAATGTGGTACTTGGGCATTGCTTTAACGTGCCGGCAATTGTAGTGGACACGCACGTGATAAAGCTGAGCAATAGATTAGGCTTTGTTTGCACAAAAAACGCTGAGATTATTGAAAGGAAGCTAATGGAGTTAATACCCAAGAATAAATGGGTGATATTTACTCATTATTTTATAAGTCACGGACGAAAAATATGCACTGCGAGAAATCCAAAATGTAATGAGTGCGTGATTTCGAAATACTGTAAATACTATTTGGAAAATATTGTTTATTAACACAAAATAGATAATACAAATGTATTAAAATACTGGTATGGAAACAAGTTAATTAACACAATAAGGGTGAAAAGAGTTGATCTTGGTGATTGGATAAACATCCTTAATCCCTTCCTAAACGCTTTTATTTCAACGTTTTTGATGCATTATATGTATTGTATGTTATGGGGGACTTTTGTAACTTTTGCAACTTTTGCAACACCACTTTTGCAACTTTTGCAACTTTATTGTGTTAATCTGACGGTTTGACTTTTGCAACTTTTGCAACCTTATTGTGTTAATCTGACGGTTTGACTTTTGGTTTTTGTTTGGGTTTTAGTCGGGGGTCGTCAGCGCCTTTAAAAGGAATGACGCCACCCCCTTTAGCACGTTCGGCTTCTTGCAGCAATGATTTGAGCAACTCGATTTGTCCTTCGCGTTTGGCGAGCTCGTGGTGCAGGCGGGCTATCTCTGAGTGGAGCTGCTGCAACTCTGCGCGGAGCTGGCTGGCTTCGGCAGGCTCGCTATGGCGAAGGGCAACTTCCCCTGATGCTTCACCGTAGAGTATATAATTCCAATCTGATTTGTCGATTTTTTCCAATAATAACTTGAAGTCAATTGTATTCCTGGTCTTCCAGGTGTTAATTGTTGGTTTCGCAACTCCTAAGTAATTCGCCAATTCTTCATCTGTACGAATTCCCAATTGAAGTTTTATTCTTTTTAATATTTCTTTTGAATTAAAATTCATATAAATAATTCATAATGAATAATATTTTATTTGTAAAATAATTCAATTTGAATTATATTTGCCTTAGAGAAATTAAACAATTTTTACACTTCAAATTATGAAAAAAATAAAAATAAAACTAAACAAAAATCCTTACCGCGGAATTCTGACAGAAATAGCAACGGAGCAGGGGGTGAGCCCGCAAGCGGTATGGAATGCGATATACCGCGACCGCAATCCGCGAATACTTACGATACTTGCGCAAAAGATAAGCAAGCGGAAGCAAATTATTCGCAAGATAAAGCGGGAGCTGGAATGCTCTTGACGGTGGAAGAAATAGCAGATCGGTTAGGAGTGAGCCGGCAGGCTGTGGCACGGCGGGCGGATGTGCTTGCGCGGTATGAGGTGAGGCAGGTATCGTTCGGTGGTCGCCCGCGGAAGTATTACTCGGTGGAGGTGCTGAGGGAATTTGGGGTGAATGTGAATAACATAATTATGTTGCCGAAGGCGGAAGAAAAGCCAACTCCGGAGCCGAAGCGGAAGCGTGCCCGCAATTCTTCGATAGGAAAGCCACGCGTGATAAGCGAGGAATTGGAAGCACGGCTAAAATCGCTCGCGTTAAGGCTATATTTGGAGCAATCGAGGCGGGATAATATTTACCGCTGCGTGGAAGCAGCGGTTGCCGAGCTTTGGCGGTTTATCGAAAAAGAAACTGCACATCACACACCGCAATACACACAACAATCATTTTCACTATACTTTTATATGCACCGCGTGATGCGGAAGACGAATCATTTTGTGGGTTACGCACACTCAGAGAATTGGTATTTGCGGTGGGACGAAGCCCATAGGAAGAACAAATTCAATGCGTGGTTACCGACTAATCGATGGGATTACGTTTCGCTGTTCGAGGATGCGGGGCTGATTGGGCGAGGGCGTGGAGCGGGGCTAATATGGTCGGTGGATGCGACGCAATTTGATGCGTGGATAGACGATGGGGGCAAGCCGCGAGCGATGAGCTTTATGATGGTGTTGGATGGGGTAACGGCGATGCCGCTATATATGGATTGGTTGGAGCGGGGCGAGACGATAGAGGAGACGGCGAGGCTGCTGTGGAGGTGTGTGGAGCTTCACGGTAAGCCACCGCTGGGGATAGTATTTGATAACGGAGCAGCTTTTCGTAGCAAAGAAATTCAAGCGATGGTGCGTTCGTGGTATACACCGGGCGAGCTTGCGGAGCTGGAGCGGAATGAATTTAGGAAGAGGATGTTTTGGGGGCAGACAAGCCCGTGCTTATATCCGATAGCGAAGGTGCCGCGATATCCTATAAAAGCGCAGCACGAGAGGTGGTTTGAGATGTTCAATAGGTATTGCTATGAGGTGTTGGCGGGGAGTTATATCGGGACGCGAGATAGTCGTGCTGTGGAGCACGAGCTTGGGAGCACGCCGACAAAAGCGGTATCGATGCGACAAGCGAAAGAGGTAGCGTTTGCTGGATTTTTGAATTGGGTGTATAATGAAGAAGTATGGCATCCGCAGCCAAAGCTTAACCATCTGAAGGCGAAGGGGCTGGATAACAATTTGGCGAGTTTGTGGCAATATTACGGGGGACGGATAGCGAAGAGTCGGTTAGAATTACCCGAGGATACACAAAAGGTGGTCGAGCCGCACCAAAAGCACAACGAATTACCAAGCAACGCAATTTATTACGCGATGTATGCGATGGGGACGAAGCACGAGGTGAAGGCGAATTTGGGCTCGGTGGTAGTGCGGGAGAACGGGCAGACGTATAACTTCCACAGCGAGTGGTTGGATATGTCTCTTGTGGGTAAGAGAGTGAAGGTAGTGGTGAGTGATGGCAAGGGTATAATAATGAAAGAATGGCAGCCGAACGACCCCGACCCGCGGACGCCCGAGCAGGACAGCTTGTATTTTGTGGGGGTGGCGCACGATGCATTTATAAGGAAGGTGGAGGATTTGGATAGACGGCGGATAACGACAAGCATTCGGAAGAAGTTACAGCAGGAGGTAAAAGAGAGCACAGAGGAGCTGATTGGCGGGAAGTTGGAGGTGAGGAATAAGATAGGACATTGTGAACGGATAAAGATCGAGACAGTGGAGAAAGGATTATTGGAACCGAAGAGGCGGGAATGGGAATGTTATTCATCCGATGACTTGGAGTCATCGGATGAAATGAGGCCGAAGAGTAATGATTTTGATGATATAGATAACCTTCTTTCACAATTTTAGGGGGCAAAAATGGGCAGACCAAAGAAAAGCGAAGCAGAAGCAATAGTGCCAGAGACGGCGATAGAGTTGCAGGTGGATAAGATGCGGCTGAGTGCGGCGCAGGCAGAGGCGTTGAAGCGTTCGGAGGAGCGTATAGTTGCGGCGGCAGCGATGCTACAGCGCATAGAGCGAGAGATGAGAGCGTTGAAGCTGAAGGTGAGCGAGAGCGAAGAGGCGCGCGAGCTGAAAAAACTAAAAGCCAAGCGTAAGATGTTGCTATCAATCCACCAGGATGCGACGAGTGCGTACAACGGTGCGTTGGAAATGGCGTTGGCAGAGGTGCCGGGCAAGACATTGAGCGAGAAGATAAGGAGGCTGAGCGATGGAAGAGAGAAATAAGTTATGGCGTGCGTTGTGGAATGCAGCGCGCGCAGCATTGCCGAGCGTGTATGCAAAGACTGATGTGGATGCGATAAGGGATTTTAGGGATGACGTGTGTTATGAGCTTCACGGGAAGTATTACAGAGAGATGACCGACTGGGAGTTGATAGATACGATTAATAAGCTGAATACACGGATTAAGCGGTATGCATCTAAGCAACAAGTGAATTTATTCAAGCATTATGCTGTGGCGGTAGCTGTGGAGCTATGCGAGATGGATGAATGGGAATATGAGATAGAGCGGAATGGTGCGTTTGTGATAAAGAGCGGGGAGGATTTGCGCGGGTGGTTGCGTGAGGTGGTGGAGGCGGGCGAGCGTATACCGAAGATAATAGTGAGGAGGCTATTCAGCGAATATATAAATCCGCGTTCGCACAAGTATTTAATAGAGGCGGGACACAAGCATGTGGTGCGGAACGAGCGGAGGATGTATTACGAGAGGCTGACAAGCGCAGAGATGCAGGTGCTTATAAATCGCTGGTCGGCAATTTATCAAGAGGTTTGCTCGAAGAGATTGCCACCGATGGCAAGCGTGAAATTGAATTAAGAGCAGAGCATAGAGTTCTGCAATTTATAAATCAAAAAAAAGGAGGAAAAATGAAAGCGAAAAAGCAAAGTGCAGCAGAGAAGTATCAGCCGGGAGATTACTGGACTGATCGAATTCGCAAGGCGATAGCGTTGGACGAAGAGATTAAGGAGCTGAAAGCGGAATTAGACGAAATTAAGGAAGAGGTGAAGGGATATTTTGGGGAGCACAAGAGCGAGAGCAGGCTGGTAACGCCGGCGGGTGCAGCTATATTAAAGGTGGCAAATTCGTATTCGGTGTTGCCGGAGTGGGTGCCGGAGCTCAAGAAGATTTACAAAGATGACTTTGGGGTATTTGTTGAAGAAAAAGTAAGATATTCGCCAACTCCGGCGTTACGGAAATTGCTTGCGGATGCAGACTATAAGTATGCTGATGTAATAAGGGAGGCTGTGGAGATAACGACGACGTATTCGGTGCAGTTCGAAAAGGTGGTGAAGATAAGGTAATTTCAAGATTAATTCATCCGATGACTTTCGAGTCATCGGATGAAAAACGAAAAAGGAGGTGCAAATGGAGAATATACAAAATATAGAAATAAAGAAGTTGCAAAATCATCCGAAGCAGGCGGAGATATACGGCGAGGTGTTTGTGGAGAAAGAATTTGTGGCATCGGTTAAAGACCGGGGTATAATTACGCCATTAATTGTTAACCCAAATGGCGATGGCAGTTATACGATAGTATCGGGTCATCGCCGTCGCACGGCAGCCGAACAAGCAGGTTTGGACGAAGTTCCTTGCCTTGTAAAAAACTACGAAAGCCCAGAAATTATGGAGCTGGATTTTTTGGTTTCGAATATGCAACGGGAGAAAACAAACGCACAAAGAATAAAGGAATTTTTACACTACAAGCAAATTTTGTGCCAAGTTTCGCAAGTCCGTCAAAAACAAGGCATTTACGCAGGCACGATTTTTGAAAATGAGACCCTAAGGAGAATTCTCCTTGAACGATGTAAAACCGAAAAATACGAAGATGAAGAGCAACTTAACAGTTATGAAATATTAAAAGACATAACTGGATTTAGTGAATATGAACAAAAGTATCTCAACATTCTCTACAACGTAGATTGGTTGCAGGATGTGGTGGATGAGTTTAGGCGTGATGGGCTGGCGGAGAGTTCGGTGCAGGAATTTATGAACTGGCACGAGGGGATGGTTAGGAAGTATGAGGCGGAGGAGGCAACGCTGAACGAGGCGGTGAAGCAGGTGAAGGATGCGGTTAAGCAGATACGGGCTGAGCTTGAGAAGATAAAGGCGAAGAGATTTGGGAAGAAGGAGCCGAAGAAGGAGCCGAAGCACGAGAGGGCGACGCCGGCGGAGCGGATGGCGGAGGTGCAGAGGCGGGCGTTGCAGGCGAAGCCGAGGCTGGTGGTGAGGCTTGAGGTGCCGGATGGGGCACGGCGGGAGCGGATTGCGAAGACGAAA
>JAKIZO010000045.1 GCA_022707965.1 Bacteroidota bacterium | reverse complement strand
AAAAATTATTTTTGGGGTATTTCTTTATAAACAACTCTATGATGAGATTTTGCAACTATTATTTTATTTATTGTATCTTTGATAATTTTAACATCCTCGAACGTCAGATTAGAATTATCAAATTGTCCGTCCAATATTTTTTCATCAATTGATTGATTTATTTTTTTCATAATATCATCTTTATCGTAGTCTTTCACCCTTGAAATAGCCTCGGCAGCGTCGCAAATCATAAGAATTGCAGTTTCCCGTGTATTTGGCTTCGGTCCAGGATAGCGAAAATCATCGGGATTGACCTCGGTGCCATTTTCGGCTGCTTCCTCCAATGCTTTCGCATAGAAATGCTTGATAATTGTCGTCCCGTGGTGCATAGGTATAAAATCAATGATTTTCTTTGGAATTCTGTATTGTCTTGCCAATTCTATACCATCGGTAACGTGTTCTTTTATTGCAATTGCACTTCTTTTGGGTGGCAACAAATCCAGCTTATTCCCAATTTCTATTTGGTTTTCTGTAAAATACTCAGATTTGGATATTTTCCCAATATCGTGGAAATATGCTCCAACTTTCGTAAGTAGTTGATTCGCACCAATTGCCTGAGCACACCTCTCGGCAAAGAACGCAACCCCTACCGTATGCTGATATGTTCCAGGTGCAACCTCATTCATTTTCAATAACAAAGGGTGATTTAAATCATCAAATTCTTTGATTTTCAAATCAGTTACCAAATCCGTTAGGCTTTCTACAATATATATACCGCCAAATGTTAATATTGGTGCAACAACAGAATTAATCCCTGCAAATAGTAACTTTGAGAATATGTTGTTCCATTCATCAGAACGTTCTAACCCGAAAAAGATAATAACCAACCCTAAACCGATAAATATATAAAATATTGAACGGAAAATCTGTGTTCTGCTTTGAATGTCGCGCACTGTATACGCAGCAAGAATCCCTGCGAAAAGCATTGCAGTGCCCGTTGTATAGTCGTTTCCTCTAATTCCGGATATCATCAGAGCCATCGTTACCGTTGCATAAAACGCCGTTCGTGAATCAAACAAAATTGCTACCAGCATAGACAAAGTCGGCAGAAATATCAGATACTCCAACGGACTTTCGCTATATATATTCACTGTTAGCCACGCAGCAGCAGAAACCACAACCTGCAACACACTCAAAATCAACAAATGCAAATTATCCGTGAATATTTTCTTCCTTATGAAAAATAAGTACAGAAGCAATATCGCATAGATAATAGCGGCGTGTCCAATGCTACCAATAATATTATAAGTAGTTGTAACGTTTTCGTCCCTCATTACTTTCGAAACATTGTAGGATTTTATTTTTTGGATGTTATCTTCTGTTAGGCGTTCTCCCTTGCTTATAATTACCTCATTCTTGCGAACAATTCCTATTGTTTTTGGAACAGATTTCTCGTTTATCTGCCTTTGGCGTTCGGTTAGTTCCTCAGAATATTGTAAATTGGGCTGAACATTTCTATAAACTATTCCAATTACTAAATTTTCGTCATTTTCAAATCGCAATTCTGCAAATTGCCTCAATTTTGTTAGAAACGAACCCTTGTCGAGCAAAGCACTCTTTGGATAAATTGTTTCTCGATTAGGCGAAACCCTTACATTTATTGCATCTAATTTAATTTTATCTATGTTTATATTGACAATTCCGTTATTATAAGTCTCAATCAAAAATTGATTTATTAGTTCTTTAATTCGTGATATTTTTGCATTTCGTTCGTTCTTCGATAGATTTTTGAGCGATTGAATGATTTTCAGCGAAACTAATTCTTCAAGATTTTTTTCATTCACCTTGTCAGTATTCAGAAGTTTCAAACTATCTAAAATTGAGTTGATTTTTTTTAATGAAATTGCCTCGGCGCTTTTGTCAAGAATAAAAACGAAATTTGTATTTTCGCGAGCCTGCCGAACCTCGCTTTGATATACTGCTGATGATTTATATATTGGGAAAGGATAGTCCGCAACAAGTGTGCTTCCACGCCAGTAGTAGCCTGGCACTAAATTATACCTATTTTGCACATCAAACGAAGGGTCTATCTGATAAATGAAAAATATACTACAAATTGCAACTGTAACTATAATAATCAAGATTTTAATTTTTAATGAAAAGCGCGCTTTCGATAGTTCGTCCTTGACGTTATCGCGAGCGTATATTCTTTGAAATAGTGTTTCCTGATTATTCTGCTTCATTTTAAGAAAATAATTATTATTTATACAAATTTAACATTTCAATTTAAGAAAACGATATATATTTTTAATTATTAAAACTTAATGAAACAAATTTGATACTATATCGTAATATATTATAAAGAGATGAAATTAAGGAGCAAGAAAATGAAAACGAAACTTTACATATTGCTTGGTTCGTTGTTTATTCTAACGTTACTTCTCGCCTCTTGTTCGACTATGAACGAAACTGATAATTACTATGGTTACAACAACAAACCTACAATAGCTGACAATTCCACTACCGTTGCGAGTGGTAAATATAACAGCAGCACTAATAAGTCAGGTAATGATTATCCAAATTTCGTTAGTCAGGAACCCACTAACGAAAGTACAACCGTAATAGAGAATAATTATTATTTCTTCCATCCACTTACTTATAGTGGATATTATCCCTGGTGGGCACCTCCTCGCCATACTGTTGTTTATGCTCCTCTTTACGGCAGTATTTATTTCTCCTACGGCTATGATTATTATTACTACGATTGGTATTATTGGAGAAGATACCGCCCATATAACTATGCCATAATTTATTACCCTTATCCTGTTTACACTCCTTATCCATATTACTATCCTTACTACTATCATCCAGGTTGGTATCCTGAACATAAGCATACTTCGAATAAACCACGTCGAGACACTTATAGAGATTTCGGTCCAACGAGAGGTAGCTACACAAATATTGGTGCATCTGACGAAAACAATCAACCCGCAAATCGACGCAGCGGAACTGACGCAGTCCCTTCTACTCAAACTGGTACCAAAACAATCTTTCAGAATGAACCCGGCAGTAATAATGTCCGTTCATCGACACGTCCTACCCCGGACGCTTTCAATACTCCAAGAAATGAGCGTACAAGGGATAATATTTCCGATAGAGAAATAAAACAAAGCGATAGTCCTTCTTCCGAAACTAAGTACGAAAGCTCTCAAAAAGGTGAGCAGCCACCACCACCAACTCGAAGAACAATTTCTGAACCAGCTCCTGATAGAACCAATAGTGCTCCTTCGCGCGATAGAGTTGCCCCCGCAAGAAGCGATTCTCCTCGCCCGAGCGAATCTCCATCTCGTAGTTCAAACAATGATTCGAAACCAGCTCAACAAAACAATCAACAAGAACCTGCTAACAGACGATCAAGATAAATTTAGGTGTTGCTATGAAAAAAACTGTATTTATGTTTATTCTTTTGTCAGTATCTTTTGCAAAAGCTCAGTTTATCGAAGATGCTTTGCGTTACGCTAATAGTCAGCATTTTATCACTTCTCGCGCGGTGGGTCTAAATGTCTCTTACATTGGCATTTCCGATGATATAAATGCACTCCTTGCTAATCCTGCGGGCTTGGCTCTTATCCCCAAAAATGAATTTTCTGTTGGTTTTGGCTTTTCCCATATTGGCAATGAAGTTAGTATTTTAAGCAAAAAGAGCAATTTCAACGTTAATAATGAATATCTAAGCCATTTAGCCATAGCTTCCCCGATTAGTGGCTCTAATGGAATTACTACAGTTGCTATTGGGTATTTCAGAGATAATGATTTCAAAAAAAGTTACGACTACAATGTATTTAATACTCAATCAAGCTATATCTTCCAGCAATCTCAAGCAAAAAAACGCTGGACCTATGATTTGCTTCTTGCTGATATAAACGGAAATACCAGCATCAGTGATTCACTTCGCCAAACCTCTTTCGTTGACGAAATGGGGGGCACCCACAACATTACCGGAGGTATGGGGATTGACGTCGGTGATAACGTCTCTCTTGGCTTCTCTATTACTGGCAAATGGGGCACTTTCGAGTATTCAAGAGAATTTGTCGAGTGGGATGAACTGAATATTTACAACAAATGGCAAATTGACGATTTCGATAAGCTTATTGTCAAAGAGAAAATTAAACAAAACGTTTCCGGAATTACTGCTCAATTCGGATTATTAGGTAAAATCGAAGATTTTATGAGAATTTCTTTCTCAATTAAACTGCCTACCTGGTACCAGGTTGATGAAAAATTCTCGGTTTCGCACGATGTGATTTTCGATAAAAACCCTCAAGGTATTGTCGACCGATTCGACACAACCCAGCGGGGTAGCAATTCCTACAACATTAGAACACCATTTGTTTATAGTGCGGGGCTATCTTTTCATCTTCTTGGACTGACCTTCTCCACTGGTGTCGAATACCAGGACGTTACTCAAATGAAATTCTCTGATGCATCGGCAGAAGTTGCCGAACAATTTGATATTCTTAATCGTATGATAATCAGGCATCTTGTCGGGCAAACTA
Organism: Bacteroidota bacterium; assembly: GCA_022707965.1. GTDB lineage: Bacteria > Bacteroidota > Ignavibacteria > Kapaibacteriales > UBA2268 > JAKIZO01. The sequence continues at coordinate 8,168 of JAKIZO010000045.1, read as the reverse complement.
CCTGGGGGTTCGGTGCTGAATATAAATTCCCGGCTCTACCACTCGAAGCAAGAGCAAGCTATGCAAAAACTACTTCACCATATCAATTGGATATTCCCAACGCTGCGAAATCTACTTTTTCGCTCGGTGGCAGCCTCTATCTATCCAAAGGAATTCGTGTGGATGGAGTGCTTCGCTGGACCGACTTTTCCGAGCAACGTACTGCTTACGGCAACGAAGAAAACCCCGTTACTATGTCTAAATATATCCTTAAACAAAATCCACTGAATATTCTGCTCGGAGTTTCTTATAGATATTAATTGTTTTTCAACTCCTCATTTGAATTTATAGGCTGTCTCGAAAAGGCAGCCTTTTCTGTTATTTGTATTGTTTTCAAAATCTGATTTTTTAGAAATCTCTCCAAAAATTTCAGCAAAGTATATTTAAAATCTTTCACGCTATTAATCACTTACTTTTGACAAAATCCTTTGTTTATTAATTTTTCCAGCTTTTATAATCTTTTTTCAACGCATTCATATTCCCAAATCCTTCTGCTAAATTCAATCTTAGTTATTTGTTCCTTTATCGATTTTTGAGTAATTTGCTTTTTTATTTTGTGAGATTTCTAATTTTTATGACGAAAATACTATTAATCGGCAGTGGCGGGCGCGAGCACACAATAGCAACTACGCTTGTAAAATCCCAAAATGTTCATCTTTTTGCTTTGCCTGGCAATCCTGGCATATCCCGAATCGCACAAATAGTTGCATTAAATGCAAAAAATCACCAGGAAATTTCCAATTTCTGTCTCGATAATTCAATTGATTTAGTCGTCATTGGTCCTGAGCAACCAATTGCTGATGGGCTTTCAGATGTGCTTCGTTCAGATGGGATTAACGTGTTTGCACCTTCCCGTTCGGCAGCTCAACTTGAAACTTCAAAGCTTTTCGCCAAACAATTTATGGAGAAGTACAACATTCCTACTGCTCGTTTCCGTGCTTTCGATAAATCACAAAAACAAGCAGCGTCGGACTATATCCTGAATAGCGACCTTCCTGTGGTAATAAAAGCTGATGGACTTGCCGCCGGCAAAGGAGTAATTGTTGCCACAACCACAGGCGAAGCCCTTCAAGCAATCGAAGAGATGTTCGGTGGCAGCTTCGGTTCGGCAGGCGAAAAAATTGTTGTAGAAGAATTTATGCAAGGCGAAGAAGCATCAATTTTTGCTATAACTGACGGGAGTAATTTCGTAACTCTTGCGCCTGCCCAGGACCACAAACGCATTCTTGACGGCGATAAAGGAAAAAACACTGGCGGCATGGGCGCATACTGCCCCGCGCCAATTGTAACCCCGGAAGTCCTCGAAAAAGTAAAGTCGCAAATAATTATACCTACTCTAAAAGGGATGAGTGAAGAAGGGCATCCGTACGTCGGTTGTCTCTACGTTGGACTAATGATAAATGAAGGTAATCCAAAAGTTGTTGAATACAATTGCCGTTTTGGGGACCCCGAAACACAAGCCGTTTTAAGTGTTTTCGATGGCGATTTTGCCGAACTTCTTTTTTCCGCAGCAAAAGGCGAATTGAACGCCTCTGCCATTAGAGAAATTAGCCGTGGTTATGCAACTTGTGTAGTGCTTGCTTCTAAAGGTTACCCCGATAAGTACGAAACAGGCTTCGAAATTACAGGATTGGATGAAATCACAGATAATGTAATTGTTTATCACGCAGGAACAAAGGAAATCGACGGCAAAATTCATACAAATGGCGGGCGTGTCCTCGGAGTTACTGCTCTTGGTGCCTCGTTGAAAGAATCGCAAACAAACGCATACAAAGCAGTCGATATTATTCACTTCGAAAATAAATATTTCAGGCGCGACATTGCCGCAAAAGGAATAAAGTATAGTAGCTAATGTGTATTTTTCACTTATAATTTTTCATTATGAATAATTCAAATATAGAAATACCAAAACCTAACAATCCTGATGATTTAGCGGATGTCTTCATTGCTTTCGTCGAAATTGTCAAATTATTGCGAGAGCACTGTCCCTGGGACCGCGAACAAACCAATGAGTCTATCTCTCATTTAATAATAGAAGAAGCATACGAAGCTCTTGATGCCATCCAGAAGAAAAACGATGAAGAATTCTCAAAAGAGCTTGGCGATTTGCTTCTGCATATTGTTATGCACGCTATTATGGCAGAAGAGCGTGGTGCATTCAATCTTATTGATGTCATCAACCGTATCTCTAATAAAATGGTGCTTCGCCACCCGCACGTTTTCGGAACTGTACAGGTGAATGGGGAAGAGGAAGTGCTCGAAAATTGGGAAAAAATAAAAAAATCGGAAGGGCGAAAAAATACGCTCGATGGCGTTCCGCTTTCGCTTCCTGCCTTGCTTCGCGCTGAACGCATTCAACAAAAAGCTTCACGTGTCGGGTTCGACTGGGATAATAAGCAAGACGTCTGGAAAAAAGTTGATGAAGAATTTGCCGAACTAAAACGCGAACTTTTTGCGGGAAACCAGGAAAAAGCCACAGAAGAATTCGGCGACTTGCTCTTTGCTCTTGTCAACGCCGCTCGCTTCGAAAAAATTGTCCCCGAATCAGCTTTGCAACAAACTAATTCCAAATTTATCAACCGCTTCCGTTACGTTGAGGAACAAGCCCGCACAAGCGGCAGAAAACTCGACGAAATGACACTCGAAGAAATGGACGAGCTCTGGAATGAAGCAAAATCAAAAGGAATTAAATAATTATAACTTTTTGCTTTTATTAGAAATAGAAATTAATTATTTTTAAATATTACTTTTTGTTAATTTAATTATTCTAACAAATGGCAAAAAAAATACGAATTCAAGACGTTCTGCAACCAGGTGATATATTAGCTCTTTTAATTATTATTAGTGGTATTCTTATTGCCATATTTCTCGAAGGGCTCGCAATAAAGCTTATCGGAATTAGCTCGGCTGTGCTCGGTGCGCTGGCTCTGATTATTATGATTTCCCAGAGGCTTTCCGAAATCGTTGAATCTAACAAATTCAATATTCCCGAAACTCAAAATATCAAAATGACCGTAATAAAAGATGCTTCCGCTAAACGTCAAACAGTTGAGAACTTCAACCCTTCCATTGAAATTGATAAAATATCTACCGAACAAACAATGGGTGCCGACGAAGGTTTTCGTATCGTCAGCAAAACAACTCGAAGCGCCTCTAAATCTGAAATTCCACAACCTAAAAATGATGTTATTTCCTCACCTATAGCCGTTGAAAAAGTCGATATACCTCAAATTGAGCAAACTGAAACATCCGAAGCAATTGATGAAATTATCATTGATAAAATTGACGATAATGTTTCGCAAAACGCACCTGCAAAAGATACCGAAGATGTTTTCATCACCTCATCATCAGATATTTCTCAAACTACCGACCCTGAAATAATTAATCAGGAAAAGTCATCTGATATTCTCGAAGATGTCTCCGATGCTCAATTAGAAGAAAAAATTGCTCTCGAAGAAATACCACAAGTTGAAGAATTAGATGTTCGCGAAAGTAAGTTCCCCGCCAGCAAACAGGAAGACCCCCTGACACCTGAAAACTTAGAAATACAAGAATCGCTTCAACCTCAGGAAACATTTTCAACCCAAAGCGAACAAATTGCAGCAACTTACGAAATCCCCGAACCCGTTGCTTTCCAACAAAATACAGTTGTCGAAATCGAGCCTCAGCTCGCCACAGACAAAGCAACCTCTGAAACTGCCGAAGAACAACCCAAAACCGACTTCAAGAAAAAACAAATCGAACTGCCCCCGAACTTGCTCGACGATGATTTAACTGAAATTGATGAGCCAAGAAAAGAGTTCGATGCACTGCTTTCTCGAATTTTGTATGTTATTCCTCTTGTTATCAAATCACGAACAACTGCCTTTACCTTCATAAATTTCGAGAAAAACTATCTTATACTCGAATCTTACGTAACAAACGTTCCTTCAAAGATTATTGATGAGACTAAAATTCCGATGGGTAACGATATTATAAGCCAAATTGCATTCAACGCAAAACCCGAAATACTAACTGAAATCAACCCATCTGCTGAACTCGATTTAATCCCTTACTATTCCGAGCCTTCTGGAACATCTTCATTTGTGGGTATTCCTGTATTTTACGAAAATCAAGTAATTGGAATTCTAACCTGCGATACAAGCGAAAACGACGCTTACGACGCTGCGACTATTACATTTTTAGGACAGTTTTCAAAATTGATTAGCGGATTGGTCAAAAGCTACACTGAAAAATATGATTTAATTCGTTCAGATAAAACATTAAGAGCCGTCCAAAAATTTGCTGAAATTTCCTCAAAATCTGATGCAACCGAAGAAACAATTTCACGTGCCATTTTCGAAGCTATTTCAAGTCTGTATGATAATTATTCCTTTGGTATTTGTTTTTACGATGAAAAACGTGAAGGATATTATATCTATGATTATTTCACTAAATATGAATTTCCCGTTAGTTTTAGAAATGAACAAATAGACTTGTATAGAACTTTGCTTGGTCAATCTATTTTAAAATACCAGACTATTGTCGAAATACCTGTTCAGACAAAAATGCCTCGTGTTTCTGTCAAAGAGTATCCTTTTGAAGAATCATTCTTTGTCTCTATTCCAATCAAGTCGGAATCAGGCGTTTATGGGGCAATCTTTTTCGATGGTCCGATGAGGGAAATGGATAATTACGATATTGATTTATTAGAACTGCTTGCACGCGAAGCCGCTCACTCAATCGATAGATTTAAACTAATTCAGCTTTTCCATACAAGTGCAATTATTGACCCACATACGGGACTTATGAATAACTACGCTTTTTTCCGTAGATTACAGGAAGAAGTCTCCCGCGTCCGCGATTTCAAATCTATTGTTAGCTTTTGTTTGATAGCTATTGATAAATACGCTGCTTATAGTAATGATGAAGATAATGGCAAATTCGAGCAAATTTTCCACCATATTGTTTCAATTTTAAATAAGTCAATACACGAATATGATGTTATCGGTAGGCTCGATACAAATATTATCGGTGCAATTCTCATTGGGCAAAGCGTCGATAAAGCAAAATTCTGGGCTGAAAATATCAGAAACAAAGCTGCTATCTCGGTGCTCGATATTGATGGACGCCGCTTCACAGTTACTTTAAGCATCGGTATCGCCCAAATTTCCCCTGCCGACGACTTAGATTCTCTGCTCGATAATTGCAATCGTGTGCTTAATATCGCTGCAAGCAAAACAAACTGTGTTCAGGTTTATCATTAATTTTAACAAAATACTTGCAGATTTTTGTAAAAAGTATTAATTTTGCGTATGAGTTGGGCTCTTAGCTCAGTTGGTCTAGAGCGCTTCCTTGACACGGAAGAGGTCGCTGGTTCGAATCCCGTAGAGCCCACTCTTTTTTTTTCGGTGTGTAGCGCAGTCCGGTAGCGCACTACGTTCGGGACGTAGGGGTCGCTGGTTCGAATCCAGTCACACCGACAAAAAAATCCCCAGTTTCAAAATCGTCCGCCTCGGCTCTATCGCAATAGACAAAGTCAATAATATTAAATTATGTACTGTTGAATATCTCAAATTTACAATTAATTTTACAAAACCTTCGGAAGGTTTCGAACCTTCCGAAGGTTCTAAGCAGTTACTTTTTAGAGAACACCGTCAAAACAACCTAAGAACTATCTTACCAATTCCACCATTCAAGTTTCAACTCAGGGAAAATGCTGTTGCGTTTTTCAACTTCTTCGAGATAGCTCATTTCTTCCGACGAAACTTCACCATATTCGCAAGCACGTTCCAAAATATCACATATCCGATTAAAATCAGAATGATGGAAGAAAAATCGGCTTTCTGCATAATCCTTTGCAGATTTAGTATAAATTAAAAACTGCCAATCAGATGAATGCAACAACATAAGTTCCCTCAATGCTTGCAATCCAATTCGCCTTTGTAGCGGCGAATAGTTCGCAATTGGATATTTATCAAAGATATTTCTTAGCCGCAGTTCATCGTCGTATATATTCTGCCAGGTCCATACATTTTCAGGATTGCTCCATACATCGTGATTATTGTTCTCACCCCACGAACCTTCGGGCAATCCAATTACTTCCTTCGGCTGTATCTTGAAAAGTTGTTCACTTGCTGTTGCAGGTTTCAACCACGGCGAATGATTTAGCCCACGCAGTACATACCGAATAAATTCAGGTCCCTCGAACCACCAATGTCCGAATAGTTCTGTGTCGAATGGAACGCAAAGAGTTGCAAATTTTCCCGTTTTATTATAATAATAGTTTGTTGTGTTTTCCATATTATGAATAAAATGATTTGCTTGCAAGTCGAGTTTTTTCCATATCCAGTCGGGGTGATATTGCGCTTTATACTGCATATCGGCTTTGACGTCCGTAACGCGCCAGTAGCGAAGCATCGAACCAAGATGACGTTTGTGAAAATCGAGGTAATCGGGCTCACCGGGATAACCAACTTCTCCGCTCCATACCTGCATCGCTATATCACGATGACGTGTAAAACAAACTGATGTGCCGTATTCTACCTTTTCGCTTGAACTTACTTCATACAACCGAAGCGGGGATTTATCAAAATTCCAGGGTTCCGGAATAAATGCAGGGGAATTGATTGGAACAAAATGCTCCGCATTTGACTGAAATTTACCTATTGGATAAGAATTTTCAATCAATTTCTGGTCAATTACAAAATACTTTATGTTATGAAGGCTCAAAAACTGCTCTATTCCAGGGCGTAAGTGTGGTTGATTAAATGGTGCCACCGGCACATACGATTTCCACTCATACGAAGGACGATAAGCACATTCGGGAAGCCAAATTCCTCTTGGCTCACGCCCGAAATGCTTTTTGTAATTGTTGACTGCTGCCTCTATTTGTAAATTTATGCTTCGGTCGAACCCAAGCAAAGGCAAATACCCGTGCGTTGCCCCGCAAGTCATTATTTCAATTGCACCCTCATCTTGCAGCTTTTTTAATGCACCAATTACTGATTTATTATACTTGTTTTTATAATCACCAAGCCGAGCTTCATACCATTGAGCCCACCAGTTAGCAAGATATATACTATGGGCGTCCCAACCCCACTTCTTGAAATCATCTGCATCTTTTCGTGCAGCGTTAATTTTTTCAAGACAGTAATCCTCGAATATTTTCTCGAAATCGGGATGCTCCAATTGCTCGCACAATACAGGCGATATATCAAGTGTTACTTTGGGATAAATATTCTCGTTCATTAAATCATTAAATACGTTCAATAACGGAATATAACATTCCGCTACTGCTTCGGTTAGCCAATCTACTCCGTGTGGCCAATTCCCGTGATGCAACACCCACGGCAAATGTGTATGTAGTATAAGTACAAAACTACCTGATTGCATAGAATACCTTTAAGCTTTTGTAGTATCAACGCTTCAAATTATCATTTTATTTCCACTTTTCAAAATAATATGTATTTAGGGCTATTTAATGGATGAAAATTAATTAATTGTTTTTTGTAAATTTATCACACTATTAACATTACTAAATCGTAAATAAAACAACTTCCTTTATTAACTATTATTTATTATTTTCTTGGTGTAGTATGAATGGTCAAAAAATTACTGTTGAGAACGGGAAATTAAACGTTCCTGATTATCCTATTATTCCATTTATCGAAGGCGATGGCACTGGCAGAGACATCTGGCGCGCTTCTCAAAGAGTGTTCGATGCTGCGGTAGAGAAAGCCTATTCAGGCAAGCGAAAAATTGTTTGGCGGGAAGTATATGCAGGCGAAAAAGCCTTCAACATTACGGGGGAATGGCTTCCCCAGGAAACCCTTGATGTGATTAAAGAGCATATTATTGCAATTAAAGGACCGCTTACTACTCCTGTCGGGGGCGGCATTCGTTCTCTGAATGTAGCACTACGCCAGCTGCTGGATTTATACGTCTGTCTCCGACCTGTCCGCTGGTTCGAAGGTGTGCCCTCACCTGTTAAAAATCCTCATCTTTGCGATATGGTTATTTTCCGCGAAAATTCCGAAGATATTTATGCAGGTATTGAATGGCTTGCCGGAACCGATGAAGTGAAAAAAGTTATTAAGTTCCTTCAAGAAGAAATGGGCGTCCGCAAAATTCGCTTCCCCGAAACTTCT
>JAKIZO010000044.1 GCA_022707965.1 Bacteroidota bacterium | reverse complement strand
ATTTCTTCAACAATTTTAGGTTGTTCGGGACGAGGACCGACAACGCTCATATCGCCAATAAGCACATTCCAGAATTGAGGAATTTCATCAAGGTGTGTTTTGCGAATAAAACGACCGAACTTAGTAACGCGAGGGTCGTTTACTTGCGTCCAGGTTTGTTTTGCGGGAACGGGTTCGGACCTCATCGAGCGGAATTTGTAAATCATAAATACTTTGCCGTTCTTCCCGACGCGTGGTTGCTTGTAAATAACGGGACCTGGGGAATCAAGTTTTATGATTATTGCAATGATAATCCAGAGCGGAAGCCCAATGAGCAGAACCAGTAGGCTAAACACTATATCGAACAAGCGTTTAGCAATTTCCTGCCAGGGTTTGAGAAGCTGTGTGTTGATTTCAATCAGAGGTATTCCATAGAGGCTTTGGGTGCGCGTCTGCCCCGTAAAAATGGAGTAAAGGTCGGGCTCGATAGTTACGCGCATACCGCAATCAACAGCGGTTGAAGCAATTCGGAAAAGAGTATCGTGGTCAGTTTGGTCGGAAGTGATAACAACTTCCTCGGCATTGCTTTGGCAGAGAAATGCATCAGCATTATCTAATGTATCGAATTTAATTTCATTAAGATTTTTTTCGGAAATTAGTTTTTTAAAATCTTCTATCTGATTTTTATCAATTAGAATAATACCAACGACACGGTAACCCCAATTGACGAAACGTTCTGCTTTTTCGTAGAAATCTATTGCTCGATGGGCACACCCCACAACAATAGTAGGTATGCTAACTATGCGTTTAGCACGCAGTTTCACTTGAATTCGGCGGCAAATCGTTCGCCCAATTGTTACAGCAGTCGATTGAAAAAGATAGTGCAGCACAAACATCATACGGGTGAAGCGCTCGCCTTCGTAGAAAATTAAGAGCACAATAATAGCAGTAGCGATAAAACACACCTTCCAGACTGCGAAAATTTCATCGAAAGGCGACCTTAAATGCCAGTTCCTATACATCCCTGCAAAGAAAAATACAAGTAACCAATACACGAGCAAAACAATACCCGTGAAAAGTGCGGCTGAAAAACTTGGAACAATTGTAGTCGGAATAATTCCCGAGTGAAATCGCAGATAGTATAAAAATACGTAGCTTATGGAAAAGGCTATGGTGTCGGAAACAAGACGCGTAATTACCTGACTATATATGCTGCTGTTTTTCAATTTTCGTTTATTTTTTTATTATTTTTCGAAAATATATAAAATTTTTCTGCTGAACTAATAAAAACAACTGATAAAATTGTAACAAAAATTCCGTCTCTAAACGATAGTGTTGGGGTTACGAAGTTTGTTATTGCAATAAGCAACAAATACATAAAAGCAACAATCGAAATAGCTTTGAAAAATTTATCTTTTGAAATAATCATATACTTAATTGATTTGAAAATATACGAGAGAAAGAAAAGTAGATAAACAATTGCAAGAGGAAAACCAAGACGATAAACAAGATATATATATCCATTATGATTAATTGGAGCAGTAAGAGTATATCCTGTGAGCGGGTCGATATAAGAGAAAGACTTGAAATAGCCGTTTCCGCCAAGAGGATTTTCTCTGATTTTGACGAATGTAGCCTGGTATTCGGCAAAACGTGCTTGAACGGAAACATCTTTTGTCCCTTTGCTTGCAGAAACAAAGCGAGCTTCTACAACTCCAAGTAACAATTTAGTATTGTCCTTCATAAATAAAAATGCAAGGGAGAGTACAATAGCAGTTAGTGTAGCAACAAGCACTCCGAGTTCAATTTTTTTACGTAAGGGAATCAATAAAAACAATATGATAATCTGGACAAGCAATACAATCCAGAAAGCACGTGAAAAAGTTGTAATCAAAGCTGCTGTGCTGAAGCCTGCCAAAATCCCAAGAAGCAAGCGATTTCTCCATCCCTTTGTGTAGAAAAAGAATACGATTGCTGAAATCGAGGCTGCAACGAACAATGCTTGATTTGTCTTGACGGTGCGAGCAAGTTGGTATGCATAGACCAAATTGGTAGTTGCTGCAACGTAATATCTATAAAAATGAATGAGTTCGACAATAAAAATACTAATTGCGAAGACGATGAGAAGTCGCTTTAAGTCCTCTTTCTCATTAAAGTAGTAGCGAATTGGGAAATAGAGTAAAGTAACAGAAAAATTGGCGTATTCTTTGAAAGCATCGATAAAATCAACATCGTTAAGATATGCAATTATCACACAGCCAAATGAAGCAGCATAGAAGAAAATAATCAACCAATCAGCAGTATTTCTGACTATTTTATCTTTTTTTATGAATAGAATAAAATAGAACCATATAATTAGCCCACCAAGATAGACAACTCCAAGCACAACATCAGCAACGGACAATCCTTTGCCACTTGTAGTAAGAAATGGTGTGGTGCAAAGAGCAATTGTATAAATCCATAATTTAGGGAAGCGAATGCACAACCAGAAGTAAGGCAAAGCAAGAAGAACGGCAACCCCGAGCAATGCTACAAGGGCGTCCTGTGCAAAATATGAATATACAGCAATTGTAGCAAGAATTGGCAAAGCAAAGATAAAGCCAATATTCGCTTTATAAGAAAAGTATTCTAAAAAAAGATTGCCGCTTTTGTTTGCTGCCATTATAGTTTTTGATATTTATTTCGGAATTCGATATAATTATGAACCAATAGAATTAGCAAAACAACAAGCACAAACGAGCCCAGAACCGAACCCGCAACGATTAGCACTCTTTTTGGCTTGCTTTTCTTTGTTGGTGGCACAGCTTCATCGAGCACGTAGAGAGTTTTGATGTTTTTGACTTCGTCGAGACGTAATTTTTCGTAAAGTGGCACCAGATATGCCTTTGCTTTGGAAAGAGCCTCGATTTCAGTGAGAAGTTTGGTAAATTCGATGCCAATTCGACCGCTTTCATCAATTTTGAAGTTCCCTGCAAAACCAGGTTTGTTCATTGCTTCATTGAGTTTCTTGCGAGTTTCTTCGAGAATTTTCTTTTTCACCTGAGTAAGAGCGTCGTTTTCTCCAAAGGTAGTGCGAAGCAGGTCGTATTCAATTTCAGTTTGGTAGACTTGCGCTTTGAGTTCGACAATTGCCTGACTTACAGCACGAGCTTGTTCCTCAGGCGAAAACATAAGACTTTGCTGAGATAGAGTGCCAAGCTCGTGGGAGAGAGCAGAAATAGTAGAATCAATCGATTTAACTCTCTGTTCCATATAAAGACGGTTAAAATTAGATTCTTTTTTGAATAATTCGGCGGCAAAGTGGTTGGCAATTTGAACGTAATCATTAGCCATTTGTGCCGCACGATTGGGGTCGCGGTCAGTTATGGAAATAACGTAGTTGCCTTCTTTATCGTAAGTAACATCCAAATTGCTCTCAAATTCTTTGAGCAAATCTTCGTATTTGTCATTTTCCATTTTGTAAACTTTGCGTAAATCATATTTTTTAATCATAGAATCTTTAACTGAGCGACTAAGCAAAATAACTGTAAGCGAATAGCCGCTTGAGCTCGAACCGCCGACGCGTGCAAGTCCGATATCACGCAAAGTTGATGAAATGTTACCCATAGCACTTTCCAGCCCCGTCATTGAAGTTTGGGGTGGGACAACATTTGTAGATGCTGTATACCAAACAGGAAGCAAAAAGGCAACAGCAGTAGAAATTATTGCCGAAGCAATAATTGTTGCAATGATTATTTTTTTGTATTTGAACAGCAGAGCTGTCAAATACATTCCATCAAAATTATTATCCAATTGTTTTTCCCGTTCCATTTTTATTCTGATAAATTCTTATTTAACAATAGCACCTGAGCCAATATCAGGTTTTTCCGGAGCGACAAAGCAAAGCCGCCCGTCTTCGGTCGATGCTGCAAGAAGCATACCTTCGGAGGTTTCACCCATAAGTTTAGCCGGCTTTAAATTATCAACGACAACAATTGTCTTTCCTACAAGGTAATCGGGAGCGTAATGTTCGGCAATACCTGCAATAATTTGTTTTTGCTTGTTGCCAACTTCGACGATTAATTTGAGCAATTTTTTAGATTTCGGCAGTTTTTCTGCTTGTTTAATAACAGCAGTTCGCAATTGCACACGTGCAAAATCATCGTATTCGATAAGTTCTTGCTCATTAATTGAACTTTCAGGAACGGTAGGTTTGCCAAGTTTGTTAATCTGTTCTGCAATAACGCTGTCTTCGATTTTGTTGAAAATAATACTTGGTTGCTGAATACGAGTTCCTTCTTCCAGACGTGGATAAGTGGCAGTAAGCCAGTAATTTTCGTTTTGTTTATCGTAGTTTGGTTCACCTGTTTGAATGTCGCAACCGAGCATAAGTTGCACTCTTTTGGCAGAATTTGGAATAATCGGAGCAAGGAAAATTGATAGAGAATAAACAAGCTGAGCACAAATAAACAAAGTTCGGGCAGTTGCGTTGCGGTCTGATTTGATTGTTTTCCATGGTTCAGCATCATTGAAGAACTTATTTGCAGCACGAGCAATGTTCATTGTTTCTGTAATTGCATCGCGAAAACGGAATATATTGAAAAGGCGCTGAGCTTCTCTGGAATGTTTCCAAACGGAAGAAATAAGAGCAAATTCCGCTTCGGTAAATAAACTGCTGAATTTCCGTGAAGCTTTCTCAATTGTGTCTTGATAATTATCGCTGTAATAAGCTTCGAGAGTGTCAATTAGATTATTCCAGTTACCAATAAGCGACTTATCTTGTTCAGAAAGAGTTGGGATTTTTTGCTCGAAATTCTTGAAAATAAATTGGAGAGTTCTATTAACAAAATTACCGAAAATATCAGCGAGTTCGTTATTATTGCGATTTTGGAAATCACGCCAGGTAAAGTCGCTATCGCGAGTTTCAGGAGCATTCATTGCAAGGGTGTATCTTAGAGCATCGGTATATTGCGGTTCGGGAAAATCTTTCTGAAAATCGCGTAAATCTATACTCCAATTTCGAGATTTCGAAAATTTTTCGCCTTCTAAATTCAGGAATTCGTTGGCAGGGACGTTGTCCGGCAGTATATATCCGCCACGGGCTTTGAGCATAGCAGGAAAAATCAAGGTATGGAAGACAATGTTGTCTTTGCCGATGAAAGCGATGTAGCGAGTATCGTTGTCCTGCCACCAGATTTTCCAGTCTTCGCGGCTGCCGCGACCGTTCTGAGCCTGCTCGATTGCCCACTCCTTTGTAATTGAAATATAGCCTAAAACTGCATCGAACCAAACATATAAGACTTTTCCTTTCGCTTTGTTTTTGTCGATGCCGGGCACTTTATCAAGTCGCACCCCCCACGAGAGGTCGCGCGTAATGGCGCGGTCGGTCAGTCCCTGACGCAACCAGCTTCGGCTTTGCTGCAAAACATTGTCTTTCCACTCGGAAGATTTGCTTTCGATATATTCTTCCAAGAAGTTCTGGAATTCGCCGAAACGCATATACCAGTGAGTTGTTTTGCGAACAACGGGTGGTTCGCCACTGATAACGCTGCGGGGATTTTTCAGTTCCAGCTGGTTGTAGTAAGCACCGCACTTATCGCACTGGTCGCCGCGAGCATGTTCGTAGCCGCAGTTTGGGCAGGTGCCTTCGACATAGCGGTCGGGAAGGAACATCTGAGCTTTTTCGTCGTAAAATTGTTCTTCTTCTTTTTCGATGAGGTAGCCTTTTTGCAGGAGGTCAGCGAAGAATTCGATAGCGGTATTGTGATGAATTTCAGTTGAGGTGCGGGAATATATGTCGAAAGTCATTGCGAATTTTTTGAAGGCTTCGGCATTGGCAGAGTGGTATTTATCGATTATTGCTTTTGGTGTGGTATTTTCTTTTTCGGCGGAGATGGTGATAGCCACGCCGTGTTCGTCCGAGCCACATACGTAAAGCACTTGTTCGCCGCAAAGCCGAAGAAAACGGGCGTAGATATCAGCGGGCAGGTAGGCACCTGCGGCGTGCCCTAAATGAATATATCCATTGGCATAAGGTAAAGCAGAAGTTATTAAAGTTCTTTTCATTAATAGTACCGTCCATTAAAAATAAAGCAAAATTAGCAATATTCGATTAATTTTAAAAGGGTTAAATTATTAATTGATGCATTCAGATTTAATAAATGTGATGTAATTTTAAATACTATAAAATTACGGAAAGAGAAAATCATTTGTAAATATATTTTTATTTATGTAGTTTTACGTATTAATGCGAGTTCTTTTATAAGCATTATTTATGTTTAGTTGTTAGGTGAAATCCCAAAATCTGCCTTTCACAAAAAGGGGGCGTAAATTATAACGATACTGATGCATTGGTTTAATTTCAAGATATGTGAAGAAAAAACAAAATTTTAATGCAGCTTTTATCTAATGAAAAGGCAAAAGAATTTTTTATTTTTAAGTAAAGAGTTTTTTCGGTAATATTTTTAAAGACTTTTTTTCGGCCGTCAATAGACAAAATTATTGGCTGATGAGAACATCATTGAAAAAAAGAAATTTAAAGACAGTTCATAATTTTTGGAGAAAGAATTAAAAAAAATAATGTAAAAGAGTGACTATGTCCAGAAAAAATAATACTAAAGCTACAAAGGAATCGAATGGTGCAAACCTGGGATTTGAGCAGAAGCTCTGGCAAGCAGCCGATAAACTCCGCAGTAACATGGATGCTGCTGAATACAAACACGTGGTGCTTGGTTTAATCTTTCTTAAGTACATCTCCGATGCATTTACTGAAGTCTATAATGAAGTAAAAAATGATAAACTGGCTGACCCGGAAGATAAGGATGAATATCTAGCCAGAAGGGTTTTCTGGGTACCCCCGCAGGCAAGATGGGAGTATCTTCAGGCAAATGCAAAGAAACCTGAGATCGGAGAACTCATTGATAAGGCAATGGATTTTATTGAACAAGATAATCCCTCACTAAAGGGAGTACTTCCTAAAAACTATGCTAGACCTGCATTAAATAAACAAAGACTGGGAGAACTTATAGATTTAATCGGAACAATAGGTCTGGGAGACAGAGAAAATAAAAGCAAAGATGTATTGGGAAGGGTGTATGAGTATTTTTTGGGTCAGTTTGCCGATGCTGAAGGGAAGAAAGGCGGCCAGTTCTATACTCCAAGAAGTATTGTTATGCTACTTGTTGAAATGCTTGAGCCATACAGAGGGAGAATTTTGACTGATGCCGCGAGGGCAATTACAAAAGAAAACCCGCAACTGCAGGGAGTTATTGATATAAAAGATTTTGTTGGATCTAATGCTAGGAGGACAATATATGAATGAATTCTTGATGAATGAAGCAAGAAATATTAATTATAAAGTGATACCAATTAGTATTGAAGGTAAACTTACTATGCATGATAAGTCAATACTAAAAAATATTTTCAATAAGTTTAAAGTAACTGATATAAAATATGATATAAGTGAGAGTGAATTTAATCTTTTTTTAAATTGTGTTGATTTTGAAAAATTAAAAGAAACAATTTTAAACTATAAATCTGAAAAAATTTCAGAAACTCTCTTACTCTTATTGGATAAAATAATCTCTGAACTAGATTCTATAAAGAGTTATGGTTTAAAGGGTAAAAAGCGATTATATGTAGGTTATGACAAAGAAAGAAAAGTTCGCGGGAGAAAAGAAAAGGAAAATAACCGCAATCGATACTATTATGCAAACAAGAGTGACTTTTCTACAATAAATAATGAAATTCCTCAAGTATATATAAATAAAATTTTATGTGGGGATAGTCTTGATATTTTAAAAAAGCTTCCTGATAATTCAATCGATTTAATTTTTACCTCACCACCTTATAATTTTGGTTTGGATTATGAATCCAATGAAGACGCTCATGACTGGGAGAAATATTTTAATAAATTATTTTCTATATTTGACGAATGTATAAGAATTTTAAAATATGGTGGAAGAATCATTGTTAACATACAACCATTGTTTTCAGATTATATTCCTAGCCATCATATTATTAGTAATTATTTTATGAAAAAGCAGTTAATATGGAAAGGTGAGATATTATGGGAAAAAAATAATTATAACTGTAAATATACTGCGTGGGGAAGCTGGAAAAGTCCAAGTAATCCATATTTGAAATATACTTGGGAATTTTTAGAGATTTTTTGTAAAGGTACTCTTAAAAAAACTGGGAAAAAAGAAAATATTGATATTACAGTTGATGAATTTAAGAAATGGGTTATTAGTCGTTGGTCTATAGCTCCAGAAAGAAATATGAAGGAATATAACCATCCAGCAATGTTTCCAGAAGAACTAGCAATGCGCGTATTAAAACTATTCAGTTTTCAAAGTGATATTGTTCTAGATCCATTTAATGGCGTTGGAACTACTACTTTTGTAGCCAAAATAACTAATAGGCGATTCATCGGAATTGATATCTCTCCAGAGTATTGCGAAAAAGCTATTGCGCGTTTAAATACTACACTTTTTTAGGAGGAAAACATCATGCCCTATTCAGTTGATGAAATCGTTAAAGCTTATGAGATATTAGTTAGAGGTATCGAAGAAGAGGCATATAATGAGGAAGAAAGAGCTTTTGGAGGAATTATTAGAGCTGGCAAAGGTAAATTAGTTGAAAGTATTGCTCGACATATGGTTGAGATTGCATGGAATAATTTAAAAGGAGAACTTGAAAGGTTATCATTCGAAAAAAAAATAATTAAAATTCCAATCAATCCACAATATATTGACAAATTAAAATGTAAAGAAGTTAAAGACTATATAAAAAATAATATAAATGACTATTATTATGGTTTAAAGACTGATGTCCATGTCTCGATAGATAATAAGCTAGTAATGGGAATAGAATGCAAAGCATATACGGAAAATGCAATGCTTAAAAGAATTTTAGTAGATTTCACGCTTTTTAAAAACGTTATTCCAAATATTAAATGTGTTCTTTTGCAATTAGAAAGCCAATTAACAGGTGATTATAGTCAACCTAGAAATAAAATTACATATGGAAGTCATTCAACACATACATTGTTATCTTATTTTGATATAGATTTAAATATTATTACTTTGCTTGAAGGAGAAAGAAAAGTTGATAAACCAATTCATAATTCACAATATTATAAAGAATTAAAAAAAGAGATACTTGAAAATGGAATTGAAGTAATAAAAAATCTTTTAAGTGAATTTAAATGAATTTTTATCATGAAGTTTGAAATTTTAGCCGCCAATCCTCCTTTTAACGACTCTGACTGGGGTGGAGAACTTTTGCAGGACGATGTGCGCTGGAAGTTTGGAGTTCCTCCAAAAGGAAACGCGAACTTCGCCTGGATCCAGCATTTCATCCATCACCTGTCACCAACTGGTATAGCTGGCTTTGTCCTCGCTAATGGCTCTCTCAGCTCGATGACCTCCAACGAAGGAGAGATAAGAAAAAACATTGTTGAAGCCGATCTTGTCGATTGCATCGTTGCCCTGCCCTCCCAACTCTTTTACAACACTATGATCCCCGCCTGCCTGTGGTTTATTTCTCGTGATAAGAAAAACAATAAATTCAAAGATAGAAGAGGAAAAGTCCTCTTTATTGACGCAAGGAAAATGGGCGTAATGGTTGACCGAAGACACAGAGAACTGACAGATGAAGAAATAAAGAAAATTGCAGACACCTACCATGCCTGGAGAGGAGAAAACAACCTTGAATACAAAGATATTCCCGGATTTTGTAAATCCGCAACACTGGAAGATATAAGAAAACACGAACATATTCTCACCCCTGGCCGTTATGTCGGTACCGTAGAAGAGGAAGAAGACGACGAAGCATTTGAAAAAAAGATGAAAAGGCTAACAGCAGAGCTTGCAAAACAGATGGAAGAAAGCAAAAGGCTGGATGAAGAGATAAAAAAGAATTTGGAGAGCCTGGGATGGAAAATATGAAAGCAAAACCAGACTTCAAACATACCAGCACACAGTGCGCATATAAACAAACCGAAATCGGTTTGATACCGTGAAAAGGATAGAAGAAAACAGGGGGCTGCAAACGCAAGCCCCCTTCATTATTCAAGATTTGTTTTTCTATGCAACTGTTATTTCTTTTTCGAGATAGACGTCTTGAATGAGATTGAGCAATTTGACACCTTCGTCCATAGGGCGCTGGAATGCTTTGCGACCTGAGATGAGACCTGCGCCACCCGCACGTTTATTGACAATTGCGGTAATTGCTGCTTCGGCAAAGTCGTTGTCGCCACTTGCACCACCGGAGTTAATCAAACTTACCTTGCCCATATAGCAATTTGCAACTTGATAGCGGGTTAAATCAATTGGGTGGTCGCTTGTGAGTTCGGAATATACACGTTTGTCGATTTTTCCGTAGGAGGAACCGCCCATATTCAAGGCTAAATATCCACCATTGTTTTCGGGAAGCTTTTGCTTGATAATATCGGCTTCGATTGTAACGCCAAGATGATTTGCCTGGCCGGTAAGGTCAGCAGAAACGTGGTAATCTTTATCTTTTTTGAATTCAGGATTACGCAGATAGCACCAGAGGACGGTAGCCATACCAAGTTCGTGAGCATACTGGAATGCTTCGGCAATTTCTACGATTTGGCGACGCGACTGGTCGGAACCAAAGTAAATGGTGGCACCAACGGCAGCAGCGCCCATATTGTATGCTTCTTCGATTGTGCCGAAAAGCACCTGGTCGAATTCATTTGGGTAGGTAAGCAATTCATTATGATTAATTTTCACAATGAAAGGAATTTTGTGAGCATACTTGCGGGCAACAAGCCCAAGCACGCCATAAGTTGAAGCAACAGCATTGCAACCGCCTTCGATTGCGAGACGAACAATGTTTTCGGGGTCGAAATACTGCGGGTTTTTGGCAAAGCTTGCACCAGCGGAGTGCTCTATTCCCTGGTCGACGGGCAAAATAGAGAGGTAGCCCGTGCCAGCAAGGCGTCCGTGGTTGTAAATCCATTGCAAGTTGCCGATGGTGCGATTGTTGCGGTCGGAATTAAGCCAAACTTTGTCCACAAAATCAGGTGAAGGCAAAGTGAGCGATTCTTTAGGAATTTTGGGATTGTTAAATCCAAGATAGTATTCAGCTTTGTCGCCTAATAATTCATAAAACTTGTTGAGCATTTTTTTCTCCTTCGATTAGTTAATTTATTTTTGACGGAAAAAAAAGAAATATGTTTTTAAATATTTTCACCTAAAAGACGCAATTTTTTAGATTTATTTTTGCTTTTATCAATAATTTCGGCATAGTATTTTTGTTGAGAGAGTTCATTTTCGGTTAGAATTGTGAAATCAATCAAACGTTCGAGTTTGAAACCCGTTTTATTGAAATTAATTCGGCTTAATGCTAAGTTCCAGCCTTCAATCCAGATTTTAAGTTCCTTTTTCTGTTCGTCTGTACCCTGGAAAATACAGATAAAATCGATGTCTGATTTAGCGGTGGCAGTTCCATCGAAGACGGAGCCGTAAAGGTATAGTTCTTTCACACCGAAACGATTTGGGTCTAAGTGTTCGAGTATGCTATCAATCATACGTTTACGCCATTGAAGAGGTTCGTCCGAGCCAATTTCGTTGAAGGTAAGCTCAGAATGCTTGATTTCCGTTTTTTCGGCAACCATTGGGTCGGCAAGCATAGCAACAGCGAGATTTTCCTCAGCATTCATAAGAACGCGGAGAACCAAGCCATTAGTTGCTTCACGAACGTTAATGACTTTGAGAACATCTTGAAGGTGCTCGAATTCAGGGCACCAGCGGGAAAGCGTGTTTTCGGTTTTATAGAAAAAGTCGTAATTGAAAGCAACGCCGTCCTCATCGGGATAGAGAGGAATATAACGTATCTGGGATTCGACCAAATCCTGGAAGAAGTGAGTGCCGAAGGACAAATCGGGGACGTAGCTGCCTTTCTTTTTAGCAATTTCGACAAGCACAGCAGTATTATTAATGTCGGAATAGGTAACTTTCACTCCAAGGCGAATGTCGTCCCGGCTTCCCCATCGTCCTGGTCCCATCAGAATAAATGTTCGTTTTGGCAGAAGTTTATTCAGCTTGCTTACGGCACGCCCAATATCCTTTAATTTTTCGAGACTTTCCTGACGAGCATAAGCTTCGGGGTCGACATACACAACGTAGGTAATATCTCCAACTTTTCCATTAGAGATATGCTTATTAGCAGAGAAAATAAGCTTATCAGGTGGAATATTCGAAGGGATTTGAGCGGCGGTGCCTTCCAGTGCTGAGCTTTGAGGACGGCACTGCAAAAGGTAGAGACTATCACCATCGCAAGCGAACTCAATATCAACAGGAGTTTTGAGAATTCTGCTAATTTCATTAAGCAATTTGTTGATTTGCTTGATATATTTTGTTTTGGAAATTAGATTTTCGAAAGTAACGATAATTTCGTCGCGGTTGGTGTCAATTCCAAGACCGAAAGGATGCTTTATGTGGTTTTGTTCGATAATTGAGAAAACTTCGTTAATCATTGGGTAATTGTTCCCAACAGATTTGATAAGAGTATCGATGGAAATGGTTTCGAAAGTGTTTTTTTCCAGATTAATGACGTCAATGTATTTAGGTGCGTAGGTAATAACGTCGTGAAAAGTGATATTTACACGCAAATCAGGTTGGCCGGGTGCTACAAGAATTGGGTAATCGTTGCCGATACGGTCAACTGCACGAGTGCCAAGCCCGGGAACAAGCCGAACAAGCCCGTCTTCCCTACGAATGCGAGGAGACCAGCGAAATTCATTATTGCTGAATGCAACACCAGCGAAAGCCGGGAAAAAGTATTTACCGACGCGTTTGCCAACTACTTCCTGTATCATAATACCCATTTCCTCATTGAAATCGAGCAATTGGCGTTCGGTGCGGTAGCCAATAGGGTCGGGACTAAAAGTAGAAGCATAAACTTCGGCGATAGCATCGAGCAAAGCTTCGAGACGTTCTTTTTTGGTGCCTTGATTAGCAAGGAATAAGCTTTTGTATTTGCCCGCAAAAGCAGAACCCAAACGGTCTTCGAGTAAACTTGATGAGCGAACAATTATCGAGTGGTCGCCAAAATCGTCCAGTGCATTGGAAAGGCCATTGACAATTTCCTGCGGGAAGTGTGAGTTTTTGAATGCCTGAATAATATGAGGATATTCGTAACGAATTTCTTCCAGCGGTTTGTATTTTTGTTCGATAATATCCTCTAAATTATTGTAGTTGAGGAATGCCATAAGTCCATCGGAGGTGATATACCAGGTTCTGGGTGTTTTTATATTTTTGAGAAGGCCTTCTTCGTCTTCGAGTTTGTCCACAATTTTTTTAGCGAGGAGTATACCTGCACTTTTGCCGCCAAGTTTTCCGTGGCTTTCGGTAGTGAAAATCATATTTTGGAGAATATCATAAAAATCGGAGATTGTAATGTAGTTTTTTGCAATTTCAATATATTCAAGCTGGTCAGTAAGGAAACGGCGAATTAGAGCAACAAGAATACCTTTATGCAATGGGGTTGTAATCTCTTTGATAGAGATTGGATTAATGTTGTAGAAGCGGCGAATAGCATCGGCAATTTCGGGTAATGGAGTGTTCAGATTTGCGAGTGCTTTGATAAGGAAATGAGATTTATCTTCGTAAATCCACTTTTGGACGAGAGCCAAAATTTCGTCGTCAGAGAGATATTTCGAAGCAACCTCGAAAATCTCATTACCAAGGTAAAAAGAAATTTCGAGAACTTGCTT
>JAKIZO010000043.1:14600-14861 GCA_022707965.1 Bacteroidota bacterium | reverse complement strand
TCAAAAGCTTGACGTTGAAGGTTATCAGAAGAATTTAGTACGCTACAATGTTAGTAAATTATCTCAATAATGTAGGAAAGAGGTAATGAAGAAAATTGCTTTTGTTTTTGCTACTATTCTTTTGTTAGCAAGTTGTAGTGATGACAATTCAACTCAACCTACCGAAAACAAGATTATCTATTTTGCCCCTGCTTCGGGGTCAGTTGGAAATGTAGTTGAAATTGCCGTAGAAGGTTTTTCTAATAAAAAATCTGAACTCGA
>JAKIZO010000043.1:283-14590 GCA_022707965.1 Bacteroidota bacterium | reverse complement strand
GCTGCTGGGACTAATCAATTTGTGATTAGAACTTTTGTTCCTTCGTGGGCAACTACGGGGAAAATTTCAATCACATACAAAGGAAAGACATATTACAGTGAAACTGATTTTGTTGTTATCCCGCTGAGTGGCGACCTCTTGCCTCTGGGTAATGGTTGGTATTGGGTTTATAAAAAATACCAGCTTGATACTAATGCAAATCCAATAATGAGCAATTTTACTTTGGATAGTTTAGTTTGCACTGGCAAAGAAACGATATTGCAGCAAGAAGCTTACAAATTATTAAGTTTTTCTACTTTTGACAATTCTAATCAATACAATCAAAACAAAAATCAATACTTTTACAAAGTAAATAATACGTATTTTGCACATTCAAGCTGGTTTGATGATTTAGTCAATTTTGGTGCTTCGGGATTTGTTTTGCCGTTCGAAATTGCTGAGCAATGGGTGAAAATAATCAACCCGGACCATAATGATTGGCGAATTTATTCGCATACATTTACCAATGAACAATTTACATTCGGCACACTTAATGGTGAGCTTACAATTGATGGCATAAATAGAGGAAATGTCTCAACCACAATCAGCTCTACAACATTCCAGAATGCTGTTCAGGTAGATTATATATTTAAGTTTGTTGGCAATGCTCAAACTCAATTTGGAAATTTGCCGCTAAATCTTGAAAGAGTGCTATCAATTTATTACGTGCCAGGAATTGGAAAAGTTAAAGCAAAGATGTTGCCAATGAGATTTGTTGTAGAAGGGTTAATCGACCAGTTAATACCAGGTTATGAGCAGCAGCTTTTCAGAAATTACATCAATTAATTTCAAGGGAAAGCAAAAATGTCTTATGAAACCATAATATTTGAGAATATCGGCGACTTAGCTATTATTAAGCTTAATCGTCCCGAGAAATTGAATGCTCTTAACAAAAAAATGTTAGATGAACTCGATGATTGTATAAAGAATATTGAGAAAAACAATTCTATATATGGTTTAATTATTACGGGTAATGGCAATAAAGCTTTTGCAGCAGGTGCTGATATTGCTGAATTACACGAGTGCAATAAACAAACTGGGAAGCTTTTCTCTGAATATGGAAGTTACGTCTTTAAACGGATTGAACAATTACCAATCCCTGTAATAGCAGCAATTAATGGCTATGCACTTGGTGGCGGGTGTGAACTCGCCCTTGCTTGCCATATCCGCTTTGCTTCCGAAAACGCCAAGCTTGGACAACCAGAGGTCAGTTTAGGTGTTATTCCAGGATATGGTGCATCGCAACGATTGCCACGAATTGTTGGCAAAGCAAAGGCTCTTGAACTTATTATTTCTGGTGCAATGATTGATGCAAACGAAGCATTTCGCATAGGTTTAGTAAATAAAATCTTTTCGCAAGAAGAATTGCTCGACAAAACAGTTGAGTTCTTGAATACTTGTTTCAAAAATAGCAAATTAGCAGTTAAAGCTTCGATTGATTGCATAAACAAATCCCAGGAAATGTCCTTGCTCGAAGGTCTTCATTATGAAAGCCAGAAATTTGGAGAAATATGTGCTTCGAAAGACTTTAAGGAAGGCACTCTTGCCTATATAGAAAAGCGACTACCAAATTTCACTAATGAATAGTATATCTCTATTGTTTTTCAATTCTACTGGATAATTAAAAAGGCTGCTCAATGACTGAACAGCCTTTTTTTATAGTTGGGAAATATAATTAATACTCAGAATAGAATTTTGAACGATAGTCTTCGATTTTAGCTTTTTGCTTAACTGTTTGGAACCAGCTTCCATAAGCAGCACCGCGAGCACTTTGGCGAAGTTCTCGGGCTTTTTCAGGATATTTAGAATTTATTTCGCTTTCATTTGGTATTGTTTTCGAATAAACTTGAATGATATACCAACCATTTTCGCCGCGTATTGGCTCTAATATTTTACCAGTTTCCGAATTAATAACTGCGTTTGTGAATACAACATCCATACCGACGCCAGGCACCTGACCGTTGTTGCTTAATTTTTCCAGATGAATAACATTATGATTTGTTACATTAGCTAAATCGCCCATCGTTTTCACTTCATTATATACTTTTTGAGCTTTGTCTTTTAGCATCTCAATTTGTTTTTTGCGAATTATGTTTCTACGAATTTCCTTTTCATAAACAGCTAAACTTGGCGCACCTTCGCTAACTGCATCGATTACCTGCATAATAACAATTTCTTTTTGCTTGGTTTCTTTTGGTTTAGTAACGCCGCCAACTTTTAATTCAAATACCTCATTTGTAAGTGCCCAGGAACCAAACAGAGGGAATGTTTTGGAGATAAAATCAGATGTATCTACTCTTAAATTAAGCTGCTTGGCTAATTCATCAAATGATTTTCCTTCTTCAACTTGCTTAACAAATGAATGTGCATCCATAAAAAGCTTATTGCGTGTTGGATTTGAAATTGTAGGAGTAATTTTAATTTCGCTGTATTTTAATTCGTCTGATTTTTTATCCACTACTTTAATAATGTGATAACCAAATTGTGTTTCAACTGGACCAACAATTTGACCAGGATTTGCTGCGAAAGCAGCATCTTCAAATGGTTTAACCATTCGACCTTTCCCGAAATAACCTAAATCGCCACCTTGCACAGCTGAACCTTTATCCTGGGAAAGTTCTTGCGCTAATTTAGCGAAATCTTCACCCGAACGAGCGCGTCTGAGAATTTTTTCAGCTTCAGCTTTTGCACTATCTTTGTTGTTGCCAAAAGATACCAAAATATGGCTTGCTTGAACAACTTCGTTTTCACCTTTGCGACGTCCATCCAAACGGAAGAAATATGTACCGTCGAACAATTTCACTGGACCAATAACCTGTCGGTCAGCAGCATTTGCTAAATAAGAAAGGCGGCTTGGGTCTATGTCTTTAATCAATTTCCAATCGTAAGATTCGCCACCAAATTCACTAATTCTAACTTCAAATGCACTATCAATTGCAGCAATATCGTTTAGAGTATTTAAATCATCTAATATTTTTTGAACTCTTTTTTCAGCACGTAAAGAGTCTTCTTTCGAGGGTTGAATAGGAATTCTTACATATTTAATTTTTCTTTGGTTTTCACCTTTGAAATATCTTTTGTTTTTCTCGAAATAATCTTTAATCTCTTGGTCGGTAACTTTTATCTCGTCGGGATTAATATCTCGTGTCCCAAGATGTATGAAGCGAACATCAGCGAAACTATTTTCGTCTTTGACAACTGTTTTAGCGTAAATTGGAGAAATAAAACTTCCCGCAGTTGTAATAGTTGTATTCAAAGCTTCGTTCAGTTTTTGTGAGCGCAAATAGTTCTCGATTTTGATTAAATCGTTTCTAAAATCGCTAATTGCTTTTTCTCTTTCTTCAATTGGTATTTGATTAGGGTCGCGACCCATATATTTTACAATATTTTCAGGATTTGTAATTAAATCGTAGTAAATTTGCTTATTAAGATTTCCTGCTGTATCAGTAAATGAACGAGCCAGAAAGTCAGGTGGATTTTCTATTAAAATATCAACGATTTCATTATTAGTTACTTTTATTCCAAGCTTTTCAGCTTCTTGTTTAAGAATAATCTCAGTTACCATTTGGTCCCAGACTTGCGTCATTATCTGATTTTGGTCGATTTCAGCTTCGGGGTTCTGCATTTGTGCTCTTTGCTGTTCAATTGCTTGATTAACTCTTTCCTGGAAGTCCTTGTAAAGGATTTTTTCACCATTAATATAAGCAATTGCAGCAGTTTGAGGGTTGCTACCTTGTTGCAAAAGTGTGGAGATGTCCGCATCACTTGCTACCATAAAACCAACAAAAATGACCACAAAAGCAGCCAGTGCATAAGGTGAAATTTTCCTAATTCTTTCAAAAGTTCCCATTTATACAAAATCTCCTAAATTGTATAATAATTAATTACTATTATTTTCAATAAACTGCAATACAAACTACAAATTTAATTATGAATAGATTAATTTCAAAATGAATAAGTTGCAAAATACTAATATTATTCAATTATTTAATGCAATAAATAAACTAACAAAAATCGTTACTTCTATAATCTGTGAATATATTCTAACCTAATAATTGATAATTAGTACTTACAAAAAATAAGAGGCTGTCTTACTTAACTAAACAGCCTCTTTTCTATAAATTATAAAATATGATTACTTGAAGATTTCTTTCTTTTTGTAATGAGTATGTAATAGGTGATGTGATGTTTCGCCAAGTGGTTTGCCAAGATAACGTTCATACAAGCGTTTGATGTCGGGATTTTCGTGTGATTTCCTTAATTCTTTTCCTTCATCTTCTGCATAAATTGCCGCTAATCGTTTTTGACGAACCGAATCATCAGTAAATCGTGGTTGTCCGCCGCCACCAATACACCCACCGGGGCAGGTCATAACCTCAACAAAATGATATTCCTCGCCATTTTCGATTGATTTGAACAATTTTCTTGCATTCGATAATCCGTGAGCAACAGCAACTTTTAATTCAACACCCTCTAAAAACGACCAATCAGGTTGTGTGCCTTCAATTTTCAGAGTTGCTGTTTTTACTCCATCTAATCCCATAAGTGGTTCGACGTGTAAGTTTTCGAGTGGTAATTCTCTGCCTGTGACTATTTCGTAAACAGTGCGAATTGCAGCTTCCATAACACCGCCCGTGTTTGCAAAAATATCAGCTGCACCAGATGAAAGCCCTAATGGAGAATCCATTTTAGAATCTGGAAGCGAAGTGAAATCTATTCCTGCCTGTTTTATCATTTTTGCTAATTCACGTGTTGTCAGAACATAATCAACATCCTGAATTCCGCTTGCATTCATTTCTTCTCTCTGACATTCAAATTTCTTAGCCGTGCAAGGCATCACTGAAACAACAACAATTTCATCAATATCTTTGCATAACATTTCTGCGTAATAAGTTTTCGCTAATGCACCAAACATTTGCTGAGGCGATTTGCAAGTTGATAAATTTTCGGTGTATTCAGGATAAAAGTATTCAACAAAGTTTATCCAACCCGGAGAACAACTTGTAAATTGCGGTAGAGCAACTTTTTTCCCATTTACGATTTTATCTTTCAATCTCATTAGCAATTCTGTTCCTTCTTCGATAATAGTCAGGTCGGCTGTAAAATTAGTGTCGAAAACTTTATCGAAACCTAACTGTTTCAATGCAGTGACCATTTTCCCCGTTACCAATGTTCCGGGTTCGTATCCAAAGCATTCGCCCAGAGCAGCTCTAATTGCTGGTGCAGTTTGAACAATAACCATTTTTGTTGGGTCATCGAGTGCTTTCCAAACATCATCGATATGACTTCTTTCAGAAATTGCACCAACTGGACAAACAGCTGCACATTGTCCGCATTGTACACAAGCCACTGTTTCTAAGTCAGACATAAAGGCAGGGCTAATCATCGATGAAAAACCTCTACCTTGTGGGAATAATGCTCCAACTGCTTGCACTTCATTACAAACAGTTACGCAACGGCGGCATTTTATACATTTCCCATTGTCTCTTACTAATGCCGGTGTTGATTTATCTATATGCGGTTTAGCGACTTCACCTTTCAAGCGAATGTCTTCAATGCCCATCTGATATGCTAAATTCTGTAATTCACAATCGTTGTTTCTGTCGCAAGTTTTGCATTCTCCATTATGTTCGGAGAGCAATAATTCAACGACTGTTTTTCTTGCCGAACGAGCTCTTTTAGTATTTGTAAACACCTTCATTCCATGTGCAACAGGAGTGGAGCAAGATGCGGCAAGAGCTCTTCCGCCTTCTATTTCCACAAGACAAACACGGCAGGCACCAAGTGGCTTTTTCCCTTCAAAGTGGCACAATGTTGGGATATTGATGCCAACTTTCTTAGCTGCCTCTAATACTGTTGTTCCTTCGGGAACTTCAACATTAATATTGTTTATGCTCAATGTAACCATTTTATTCTCCAATTAATGTCCATAATCACATCTTAAACATCTCTTAGCTTGGCGAATTGCTTCAGCTTCGGTGTAAGATTGCTCAACTTCATTGAAATTATTTCTTCTTCTATCAACAGAAAGAAGAGGCATTTTTACACGTGGATATGGTGCTGGATCGGCATCAGGATCGAATAACGTGTCGTTAGGTTTTTCTTCACGCCAGAAGGCATTAAATTCTCCCGTTATGTATGTATCAATACCAACTGCGGCACGTTCTCCGGCAGCAATTGCTTCTATAACGGTTCTATCCGAATTGCCGACAACCGCAACGTCTCCACCTGCAAACAACCAGGGAATTGATGTTTGTTGAGTAACAGGGTCAACTATAATGTTCTCGTTATTGTTCATTTTTAATTTTATTTTTTCAAAAATTTCTGGATTTTCAATTGCCTGTCCAACTGCTAATATTACTTGATCACACTCAACTACAAAAGTTCTATCTTCTTTAATAGGTCTGCGGCGTCCCGAACGATCGAAATCACCAAGTTTCATAGGTGTGCATTTCATTCCGACCACTTTCCCGTTTTCTGTTAAGATTTCTTCGGGATTAGTAAGTGGCATAAGAGTAATCCCTTCTTGCAATGCTTCATCTATTTCTTCGACATAAGCTGGCATTTCGTCCTGACTGCGTCTATAAATTACAGATACTTTTTCGGCTCCAAGGCGGATTGCTGAACGTGCAGCATCGAATGCAGCGTTCCCACCACCAACGATAACAACATTTTTCCCAACGGGTACAGAACCTCTTAAATTATATGTCCTCAAAAATTCCATAGCAGTAGTAACACCTTTTGCATCTGATCCTTTTATGTCTAAGTTGATACTACCCTCATTGCCAATCGCAAGGAAAACTGCCTTGTAACCATCTTCTATTAGATCTGAAAGAGTAAAGTCAATGCCGAGTTTCTTACCTGTCAAAATATCTACGCCCATATTTTCAATCATACGAATTTCACGTGCCAATGTTTCTCTTGGAAGCCTGTATGCGGGAATAGTTTGCACCAACATACCACCAGGACGCAGTTCGGATTCGAAAACGTGTGGACGATAACCAAGACGAGCAAGGAAATAAGCACAAGACAAACCCGCTGGACCTGCACCAATTATTGCAATTTTTGTTTTAGCATTTTTTTCATTTTCACGAACTTCTGGTAATTGTATGGTAATTTCCTGGTCTACCATAAATCTTTTCAAAGCACGTATTGAGACAGGCGCATCAAGAGTTGCTCGCCTGCACTTATCTTCGCAAGTATGGAAACAAACACGAGCACATACAGCAGCAAAAGGATTTCGTTCTCTATGCAAACGTAGTGCTTCTGCATAACGTCTTTCACCAATTAGAGATACAAATCCAGGAATATCCACGCCAGCAGGGCAAGCACTCTGGCACGGAGCACGAACAAGCCCACGGCAAACACCTGCTTCGCAATGTCTTTTGAGTATATGCGATTCATACTCGTGCCTAAAATGTCTAATTGTTGATAATACAGGGTTCGGTGCAGTTTGTCCCAAACCACAAAGTGAAGTATCTCTGATTTGCTCGCCTAATTCTATCAGCAGTTCAATATCACCTTCTTGACCTTTTTTTTCAGTTATTCTCTCTAATATTTCCAGCATTCGCTTTGTCCCGACACGGCAGGGGACGCATTTTCCGCAAGATTCATCTTGAACGAATTCAAGGAAAAATTTAGCGACATCAACCATACAGGTGTCTTCGTCCATTACAATTAATCCACCGGATCCCATTATCGCACCCAATTCGTTCAGGGATTCATAATCGAGTGGAACATTCAAATGCTGTTTTGGAACGCAACCTCCCGAAGGACCACCAATTTGTGCAGCTTTGAATTTTTTGTCGTTAGGAATACCATTGCCAATGTCGTATATTAATTCACCAAGCGGCGTTCCAATTGGAACTTCGACAAGCCCTGAATTATTGATAGCACCTGCAAGTGCAAAAACTTTTGTTCCCTTGCTCTTTTCTGTACCAAATTGTGCGAACCAATCACCACCTTTGAGAAGTATAACGGGAACATTAGCGTATGTTTCCACATTATTCAATACAGAAGGTTTATCCCATAATCCTTTTTCAGCAGGGAATGGGGGACGTGGGCGTGGTTCGCCGCGTTTTCCTTCAATTGAATGAATTAATGCAGTTTCTTCACCGCAAACGAATGCACCAGATCCCATTCTGATTTCGATATCAAAAGAGAAATTGCTTCCAAATATATTTTTGCCTAAAATCCCACACTCTCTTGCCCGATCGATAGCAATTTGAAGTCTTTCAACTGCCAGAGGATATTCAGCACGAACATATACATAACCTTGTGAAGCACCGATTGCATAAGCACCAATGGCCATACCTTCTATTACGCTGTGAGGGTCGCCTTCCAGAATAGAGCGATCCATATAAGCTCCGGGGTCACCTTCATCTGCATTGCAAAGCATATATTTCACATCGCTTTTGCTGTTTTGTGCGAATGACCATTTAAGCCACGTTGGGAAGCCTGCACCACCACGACCGCGTAGACCTGACTTTTTCATTTCATTTATTACATATTCAGGGCTATGTTCTGTAACTACTTTAGCCAGAGCAAGATAACCATCTTTTCCAATGTATTCTTCAATACTTAATGGATTGATTTCACCACAATTTCTTAGAACTATCTTCACCTGACGACGGAAGAAATCAATATCTGTAATTACGGGAATTGGCTTATCTGTAGCTTCGTCTTTCCAACAGAGATGTTCTAAAATCTCACCTTTTATTAGATGCTTTTCAACAATATCTTTTGCATCGTCTGGTGATACACCTTGATAAAAGATTTTATCTTTTGCTGTAACAATTACAGGACCGCGTGAACAAGGTCCTAAACATCCCGTTTCTACTAAAAGAACTTTATCTTGGATGCCGTGTTCTTCGAGCTCTTTCTGGATAGCCGCTTTTACCATCAACGAACCAGATGCAATGCAGCCACCACCGGCACAAACTAAAATTTTGTCAGCAATTTCATTCCCAATTTTTAAATTTTCATTTCTAACGGCATCGCCGATTTTTCTTAATTCTTCTATGCTTTTTATTTTCTCTGCTTTTATCATCCTGCTTTCTCCTTAATTATTGTCATTTCAATATCGCGGTAGAAATCGATAATTTCTTTAACCTTTTCAGGTTTTACTCTTTGATGTGTTTCGTCGTTAACCATAATTACAGGTGCTAATCCGCAAGCACCAAAACAACGACCTACATCAAGAGAGAATAATCCATCGGAAGTTGTGCCACCAACTCCTATTTCAAGTTCCTTTTCGAGAGCTGCAAGAACATCTTTTCCACCACGAACGTAACAAGCAGTCCCAAGGCATACTCTAACCATATATTTGCCTTTTGGAACAGTTGTAAAAAATGAATAAAAACTTACAACACCAGTTACTTCGCTGTAAGGAATATCAAGTTTCATACTGATAAGTTGTAGCACTCGTTTCGGTAGATAACCAAATAATTTTTGAGCAGTTTGCAGAGCAGGAATTAATCCACCAGGCTTTCCGACGTAACCATCAAGAATTTCTTCAAATTGAGCCAAAAGTTCATCTTCTGTTGGCTCTTTTGAGCATTCGGGACATTTTTCAAGGGACATAGAAAACAATCCTTCGTTTGTGAATAATTCTAATTGTTAAATAAATCAATTAAGTAAGTTTCAACTATATTTTGAATAATTTTTCATCTTTTTTGTCATTTTGTTTTTGTTAAACATAAATTAATCCATTTGTATTAGAGATAAAATTCTCTATTGCTAATATAGCATTTATTTTCATTAATAACCAAAAATAACAATCTGAAAACTCTTGATAATTCTACTTTTTTAACTCAATTCATTAAAAATTCATTTTCAATTAATAGTTTAACCCATTCTAACCAAAAAATACTATGAAATACTTGAATTTATATTGCCGATAATTTCACGAATGACTATTTATTAATATATTTATCAAGTCTAAACTTCAATCGTTGAAACTTTTATTTTATTTATATAGTTTTGCTTATATTTGTAAGTTATTCTTTTGATAGAAACATATTAAGGAATTTTTTATGGAATCTCGTTACAAAAGTTACAAGAGTATCGAAAATTTAAAAGATTATATTGGTGAAACAATTACTCTAAATGGATGGGTTCATAACAAGACCGAGAAAGGTAAGCTTGTATTCATTATGTTGAGAGATGGAACTGGCTTTGTTCAGTGTGTTGTTTTCAAAGGAAATGTTTCTGAGGAAGTGTTTGAAAATGCTAAAAAGTTAACACAAGAGACAAGCATATCGCTGACAGGATCTGTCAGAGAAGACAACAGAGCCCCTGGTGGTTTTGAAATTGATGTTACAGACTTAAAGATATATCATTTAGCAAAAGATTATCCTATTACGCCAAAAGAACATGGCGACGCTTTTCTTCTTGAAAATCGTCACCTCTGGCTGCGTTCTTCCAGGCAAATGGCAATTATGCGGGTTCGTGCAGCTGTAATTAAAGCAATTCGAGACTTTTTCGATGGGAATGGCTTCAAACTTATGGATTCCCCAATTCTAACGCCAAGTGCTTGTGAAGGAACGTCGACGCTGTTTGAAACTAAATATTTTGACTTAGGAAGCGCATATCTCTCGCAATCTGGTCAGCTCTATGCAGAAGCATCGTGTATGGCTTTAGGCAAAGTTTATACTTTTGGTCCAACTTTTCGTGCTGAACGTTCGAAAACTCGTAAGCATTTGACAGAATTCTGGATGGTCGAACCAGAAATGCCTTTCTTCGACTTGAATGATGATATGGATTTAGCGGAAGATTTGGTCGAATACATTGTTCAATACTGTTTAAAAACCTGCCAAAAAGAACTTGAAGTACTTGAACGCGACACAACAAAATTAGAAAAAATCAAGCGTCCATTTTATAGAATGAGTTATTCAGAAGCAGTTGAATGGTTGCATAAAAACAACATTCCGCTAAAAAAGAAAATTGACGGTCAGGAAGTTGATATTTTGCCATTTCCTTGGGGTGAAGATTTCGGTGCGGTTCAGGAAGAGGCAATTATGGAGCAATTCGACAAACCTTGTATTATTCATCGCTATCCAGCAGAAGCAAAAGCATTTTATATGAAACGCGACCCCGAAAATCCAAAAGTTGTATTAGCAATGGATATGCTTGCACCAGAGAAAGGTGGAGAAATAATTGGTGGTAGCCAGCGTGAAGATGATTTCGATGCGCTTTACCAAAGAATAGTTGAGCATAATTTGCCGCTTGATGCGTTTCAATGGTATTTGGATTTAAGAAAGTATGGTTCAGTGCCTCACAGTGGCTTTGGTTTGGGAGTTGAACGCACTGTTAAATGGATAACAGGTGCAGCTCACATCCGAGAGACAATACCATTCCCAAGAATGATATACAGGATAGTGCCGTAACAAAGAAATAGAGAATAGAATTATTATGTATAATAAGCCCTTTTTTGAGGGCTTTTTTTTAAAAAACTTGTATATAATTTCTGTTTTTTTTATATTGCTAACGAAAAGTTAACAATACGAGATAAACGACTTGTAGCGACGTTATAGTTTCGATGAATTCATCAGATATTTACTTCACTTGTTAAATTTGTGTATTAACTTCTGTTCTTTGAAATATAATTAACAATAAATATAGAAGGTGAAAAGTATGCGCCTTAAAATTATGCTTTTGCCTGAAAAGAGTTTTTTTTCGTTACCGATTAATTACCAATATCAAATGTCGTCTTCGGTATATAGAATTTTTCAACGGGGTTCAGAAAGTGTAGCAGAATGGTTGCATAACTCAGGATTTCAAGATGATAAAGGAAGAAAACTTAAATTATTCAATTTCTCTTATTTAAATTTTAATCGTTACGAGTTGGAAGGTAAAAGGATTATTGGAAGTGGAGAGACATATTTCTTATTTTCTGCGCCCATAGAAACTAATCTTGTAAAAATCTTTGTTTCAGGTGTATTAAAAGAACCTCAATTCGAGCTATTTTTCAATGAAAATTCAGTAAAGTTTTTAATTTCAAGTATCGAAGTGCAGGATAATCATATTCAAGACAACATAATTAACTATAAAACAATAGCACCAGTTTCAGTATCGATACAAAAAATAGAAGATGGTAAGAAAAAGATTAAATATTTAGCACCCAGCGAGAATATTTTTGCTTCGCAAATTGAGAAAAATTTGCTAAAAAAATATAAATTAATAAAAGGCAAGGAATATTCTGAGAAAATCAATATTAGTGTTCAAGAAAATACAGCTAAATCTAAATTGATTTCAATAAAAGAGGGGAAAAACGGAAATATTAAAGTAAAAGGATATATGTGCAAATTAAAAATCGAGGCTTCGCCAGAGATGCAAAAAATTGCTTATTACTGCGGCATAGGAGAGAAAAACAGCCTCGGTTTCGGTATGATAGAGAGAATAAATAAAAATTAAGGAGATACATATGATTACAGAAATTGTAAACTTTATGGAATGTATTAATGAACATTATATGACAGAAAAATTGAAGCCATCGGATGGCTTGCATATTTTGGTAAAATTAGATGACCAAGGAAACATTGTAAAGTGCGAACATTGGCTTATAAACGAGAAAACAACAGAGGAGGACGTACCCAAATATTACGAATTTGGATTGAGGGATTACTACTCAAATTGGATTTCGAACAACAAAGCTATGGATACCGGTGGAAAGGGAAAAATGCAAATTCTTTCTGTTAACCCATATACAATTTTTTTTAATAAAGAAAATTATGAAAATGGAAAAGTTTTAACAAAAATACGCGTGTATTTTAAAAATATCTTTAAATTAAAAGCAACAGATGATAGTTTAAAATTTACTGAGGAAGAAATTAACAGAATAAAACTTATTGAAAAATTCCTTGAGAATAATTTTGAATCACTATTAAAAGGTATATCAGAAATTGGTAATCTTAAAAATAAAGACAAAATAAAAATATATTTCGACGAAGACATTAACGCCCTGAAAAAAGCATATGAATTATATTTAGAAAATAAGATTTTTTTAGTAGAAAAAGGTGAAATTAACATTAAGTCAACCGAAAATGGGATAGACAAAAAATATGGTATGACTGCTTTCTTTACAACTCTTAGTGAAGAAAAAAAGCCTTTCCTATCCCACCAAACTACTAATTTTATAGTTAATAGTAGATTTGAATTTCCTATTCACAAGCACTTGTATAATTTTAAAAAAATGCTTGAAAACAAGAAACTTCCGAATCCACTGCCTATTTTTGTTGATAAAAGTGAATTAAATGATGAAGTTGTTACCTTATATAACAGAGATGGAGTTATCAAGTATCGTGAAATAATAAGAAAATTAATCGATAAACACAAAAGGGATCTTTCAAATTTTTATCTGATATTTTGGAGTAACTACAAGGGTCTCGAAATTAAAGATTTCGATTACGTGCCATTATTCAAGTTTAATTTGGATGATTTCAAAATAAGCACTTATTTTTTCAAAGAAAAAAAAGAAAATTTAATTAATGATGTTTTTGAATTCGAATCTGTTGTAGTTCATAAAATATTCAATAATGTACTTGTACAAAAAGTTAAGGAAGGTAAAAGCGGAGAATTGTCATATTCTTTAAGATATTTTGATGATATTGAATATAAATCAAAATATATGACAAAAACTACATATTTAAATGTAATGAAATATCGAAAAGCATTTTATGATTATATTTACAAATCAAAACATTATACAATATCAAATCAGGTCTTTCGGGACATTTTGATTTCGGGAATTCTTGATGATATCAAACACGATGAATATAAAAACGGACAACATACAAAAGATATAAATATTAAAGATAAACTCAATATATTTTTTTCATTAAACAAAAACTTTGGAGGTGAGGATATGGGGTCTAAAATCCAACCATTGCAGGAAAAATTGAAAAGCCTGCTTAACAATTCTGATGTTCACATCGAAAATGATGAAGAATTTGCTTTTTCAGCGGGACAACTCGTTTATTACTTAATCTACCAGAGCGAAGCTGCTAATAAAACACACGCATTGATGGAACCATTTATTTCTAAAAATGAACCAGAGTTGTTCAAAGTTGCAATAGCACGGGGTATCGATAAGTATAAGCACAAACTTCCTTACGGAACCAAAAAATTTCAAAAACTCGCCAGTGAGGTTCTCGGTTGGGAAACACAAACAAAAATTAAAGATTTACTTCCGCTATTTTTAGCTGGATATTTTTCTAATTCACAATTATTTGAATCAACAAAAAATGAAGGAGTTTAATTATGTTACAA
>JAKIZO010000043.1:0-273 GCA_022707965.1 Bacteroidota bacterium | reverse complement strand
GAGTATTTGGTGCAGTTATTGTCCGATCTATCAATTCAAATTTCAATGCAGATTTTACACACAATCCACGAACACTACCGGATGGTGTGGTATATTCTACAGATAAAGCATTAAAATATGCTATTAAAGACTATTTTAGGAAGAGCTTGCCAAATAGCATTATTTTTTACATCAAAAGATTTAATGAAAATCTAAATCCATTAAGTTTGGACGAAACGTATCAACGTATTTTTGGTGATTTCCCTAAAAAAGAAAATAAGAATGAAATCGATC
>JAKIZO010000042.1 GCA_022707965.1 Bacteroidota bacterium | reverse complement strand
AGGGCGTTCTTGCTTCCTGCTTTTGATATTAGTGCTGAGATAATCGTGGTAGCAGCCGCCAACCCAATTGACGACAGCAGCATTGTCAAAATAAATACTTCCCAAGAATGAATGCTAACCTGATTTAGAAAAAATAAAAATAATAGTATTGTGAAGAAATTGATGAACAAACTTAACAAAGTGTTATAAATCAATTTCCCGAAATATATATATCCCGAATTTGCCTGAATTAACAGGAACATTGACGTCCCTCGTTCTTCTTCCTGAATGAAAATTTTGGAAAGTCCCACCATTGAAGAAAAAAACATTACAACCCATAGCAACCCACCCGCAATTTGGTTGTTGATTTGCTCGTTTCCGATACCTATTCCTATTATTGTAATTGTTGTTACAATGAATAATCCGACTGTGGCAAGCGATGATTTCGTCCTGAATTCACTAAATACTTCTTTACTGATAATCCCGATTATTTCTTTCATAGTTTGTAATTTATTCCCACAATTAGCGAAATCATATTCATTTTCCAGCTACCGTCATCAATAATATCTGTAATATGCTGATTAATTGAAAATTCCCCAAACGCATAATATCTCTTATAAATCCCATAACTAATACCAGCACCAACGTGTATTCCAAGAGCAACAGAGCTCATAGAATTAATCTCATTCGGTGCATTCTGAGGCTTGATTTTCCTCTTATTGTTTGAATACACAAAATCAATAGGTTCTAAAATTTCTCTTGTATAAGAAGCAGTTGATGAAGAATTAATATCGAAACTTAACCCAAATTTGGAATAAAAATAGTCCCAGAAAGAATAATTTGCAGAAACAATAAGTTGTAGATAACTTCCCGTTAGCTCTAAATTCGTTTGTTCTCTAAACCGCTTCAATTCGCCCGTGTTAATATCACGAACAAACGCAATGTTTGTGTCAGGAGAAGAGAGTGTTCCAGCATATTTCTCAAAAGAAAGTTGCGTAGCAATTTGCCATTTTGTGTTTATTGTTTTCGATACGAATAAGCCGTAACCGAGCGAACTTGACGACGAATTCTTGAACTTTCCATTAGATACAATATTACCGGTACTTGAAAAATCTACTTGATTGGTAACTAATGATGGCTTTACAAACAACCCAACACTATAGCCCAAATCAATAGCACATTTAACTTCTAAACCACTATTTAAAAAGAACTTATAATTCCCTTCATATTCATCATAAACATAACAAACCGTATAAAATGCTTCATTCAAAGCAATATCACGAATTCTAAATGAAATTCTTCCTTCCTCAGTTGAAGATATTGGGGCAATTTCTAAATTCAATTGTGGCGTTGCTTCAACAATTGTCGGCTCTTTGAATTGAAAATTGTTATTTGCAATTACTTTTAAATCTTTAATTCCTGTATCATCAGGTCGGTCATCTCTTAATAATACCATATACTTGCCGTTGATTAGCCTTTCTTCTGCCGTAGGTGGATTAATGTCCCGAGAAACTGAATACTCAATAAATGACTGACCACCCATCGTTCCATAAGCATCAAACGCATCAAACCCTTTTCCAAAACCATAAGAATACATCCCGAACGGCAAAGCACCCTCAATTATATGACTTCCATAAGGAATTGATATAGAAGCAATTGAATACCTACTTAATCCGAAAGGTCTAAATTCATTTGTATCAATTGCTCGACCATTAAGTTGTATGGTATATATTGCTTCCGTCGGCACTACAATATTTACAAGATGTTCCCAATCCCCACTAACAGGTGTAGCAAATCTGTATTTCCTCAGAAATTGTTGAGTTGGACTAATAAGAAGCATCATCGGGTCGCCAATTGAGTCCCCGTTTTTAAAGCCTTGCGAGTACTGAGCAACCAGCACTGGCTTGTCTGCGGTAATTTGAACATCTTTATCGGTAGTTTGCTCGAAATACTGACCTGTTTTTAAAATTGCAACCAAATTAGTGTTTTCAAAAATTTTTGTGTCAGGATAATGTGCTAATACTCTATATGTATACTTTGTCCGAAATTTGAATTTCCCGATATAAAAATGCTTTCCCCACGAATGAATAGGAGGCAATTGCTCCGCCAGATGATTGCAAGCAATGATTTCTGGAACAACGCTTGGTACATACGAACACTGATGCCCACCGAAAACTGCAATTCTTTTGTTCGCTCTTATGTAAGTGCCTGTTAAATCGCTCTTAGCGACTTTTGTTCCGGCAACTTGGTAGACGTCACCTCGATTCAATGTAACTCGAAAAGTTTCGCCACGTTTTTTCCCTGAATAAGTATCAACTGACGGTGTGATTTCAACAATTGTATTGTCCTCAGTTGCAACCACCGCTGCAATAGAAAGCAAATCATCAGTTACATAATACGACATTACTCGATATTCAGTTCCCAATACCTCAACTGGCAACCCTAAATACGTATCAGTCGTTTGGTATCTTCGATTTAATCCATATACTGTAATTGGATTGTCCGATTTTATATATATCCCTTGTTTTTCCTCTATTTGGTCGAAGTTCCTTACTTGTGCTCGTGCATCAATTTTTACATTTTTTATCGTCCCCGCCTGGACAAATAAACTATTCCTGTAACCAATGCTTTTAATCTCTATTACAACATTTGCATCTTTATCGCTTGTTATGAAGAACTCTAATTGCAATTCATTCGATTTTGATAGCTTTCGGTCATCGTCTTTGAAGTTCTTTAAAAAGCAAAGCCAGAATTCACGCCCTTCGGGATTTTTTACAATCGATGGATTATTGGTTGTATCTTGTTTCTCTTGTGCCAGAATGTTAATTGAAATAAACAAAACAAGAATATATAATATTTTTCTTATCATTTTATTACTACTTGTTGTAAATAAAATTAGTTTTGTATGTTCCTTTCTTTGTTTTTAGAACCAAATAATATAATCCACTTGAAAATCTATTTATATGTGGCGAAAAAACAATTTTATATCTTCCTTTGTCAAGTATCAGGTTATGTGAGTGCTCAATTTTCTCATCTTTTTCATTGAAAATTGAATACCTTATTTCATCAGAATTTTTGTTGAACTCAAACACTTTCATTCCCGCGTTATTGAAAATGTGTATTTCTACTTTCGTTTCTTCCTCGATAATAAAATTCACAGTTGCTTCGTAATCAAATGGGTTTGGATAAACCAGCGAAATACTCTCAATGTATTTTTGTTCTACGATAGGAGACTTTGTTCTAATTGTGCCACTTTTGAACTCACAGTCAATTTCTTCATTGCCTATTCTTAACGAGACGGGACGAATTAGTGTCAAACTATCAGGACCTACAAGCGTTTGCACTATTAAATAAAACAATATCCCGTTGTAATTTAGTGCGTAATTATCACTTGCAACAACCAATTCCACACTATCCCATTTGTGCCGTAAAAATTCAGTAGTAATCTCTTTGAAACCCTGACCCTCTGCTTCTTTTACACCGCTTATTTCTAAATTCAGTGCATTAAAAATTATACTTAACTTAATTTTTCCAGATTGATTAAAATTATAATCGCCGAAAACGGGTATTTCATAAGTATTGCCAACAGGAATTATGGTATCTTTTATTGATATGCTATTTTTTGCAATTAATAACTGGCTTCCGAACAAAAAAAACAATAGTAATGTTATTCTATTTTTCATTTTACGTATTCAAATATTACAAAAATTTAATTTAGTTATTTTTTTATAATCGAACAATAAAAATAAGAAGCAATAACATAAACAATAATATTGCTTTTTCATAAGTATATAACGAATAACTTTGATTTTGCATTTTGTATTGCAAACAATTTGTGAAATTATTTGCTTTTGTTAATTCATCTACTTTGAAATAATAGCCCTTATACAATTTTGCAAGTTCCTTAAATTGATTGTGATTAGACTTCGTTGTAAATTCTTTATCCACCAATTTATATACTTCTGGCTTGACCACTTGATTTTTGTTGTCTCCAATTGAAACTAAAAAGCACTTTATCTTATTTTTCTTTATGTCATCAATATATTTTTCACTATTTCCATCGAAAATTTCTCCATCTGACAATATTATGATTACCTTATCGGAATTCGCCTTTGAAAATGCTATAAGAGATTTCTCAATTGCTTTCTCAAAATTTGTCCCCTGAAAAGAAAAATTGTTCGGAGATAAGTTCTTGATCGTTTCAATCAATTTAGATTTATCCTCAGAAAGAGGATACATTATATAAGCGTTACCTGCAAATGCAACTATCGAAAAATTTGCGTCGAGCATTTGAACAACTTCTTCTGCAATTTCTTTTGCTACCTGCAACCGTTCTACGTTTTGAAATCCTGCAAGCATACTCCCCGAAACGTCTATGGCAATTACAATCTCTTTTTCGTCAAAATTTGCTAATGTGCTTTTATCAAAATATAATTTTAGAAAAAAAATTCCCATCGCAAACAGCAATGAGAATTTAACCATTAGCAATACTTTTAATCTTTTTATACTTTTATGCGGCGAAATTTCCTTTGCTAATCGAACTTTCCAATAATAATACTTTATAAATAGATATATCAGAACAAATGAATAGACGAAAAGTAATACAAAATATAGTAATTCCTCATCCATTATAAAGATGATTATTGTTTATTCTTTAATTCGTTCTTAATCTTATCAAATTCAGCGAATAAATCGGGCAATTGCCTCAAACAGGCTTCTATTTTAAAAGCAAGCATCCTTTCTTTTATCGGCGAACCGAAATATATGCCTGGCTTGGTTACCGATTTTGAAACTCCCGATTGTGCAATAAGCGAAACATCATCAGTTGTTTCAAGATGCCCTGCAAAACCAACTTGACCGCCAATTCTATTTCGTTTACCGATTTTAGTGCTGCCCGAAACACCTGTTTGTGCGGCTATTCCCGTATTTTCACCGATTGTGCAGTTATGCCCAACTTGCACCAAATTATCAATCTTTACACCTTTTTCAATAATTGTGCTACCAAGAAGTGCTCTATCGATAGTTGTGTTTGCCCCAATTTCTACGTCATCTCGAATAATTACATTACCAATTTGCGGTATTTTGGTAAATTCACCTGTTTCCTTGTTTTCTAAAAAGCCAAATCCGTCAGCACCGATAATTGCTCCCGAATGAATTATGCAATTGTTTCCAATTTGCACATCCTGATAGCAAACAACTCCTGAATGAACCACTGTATTATTGCCTATGCTAACATTCTCATATAAAACAACATTTGGCATCAATACTGTATTGTCCCCAATCGAACAACCGTCAGAAACCACACAGAAAGCTCCAATCTGAACATTTTCGCCAATTTTTGCTCCTTCCGAAATTACTGCGGTCGGGTGGATAAAGCTTTTAGGCGTATTCCGTATGTTTTCCAAATGCATTATTAATGACACGAACGCTTCGTATGGTTTTTCACATCGTATAAATGCTTGATTTTCTTTGGGTGAATTTTTATAATTATTTGGCACAATTACAGCCGAAGCACTTGAAGCAACAAGATATTTTTCATATTCCATTCGTGCTAAAAAGGTCAAGTCTCCTTCGCCCGCATCTTCAATTCTCTGTAATTTCTTAATTACAATGTCCTTATTGCCCTCGATTTGTCCATCGACAATTTTTGCTATTTGCTCTACAGTTAAACTAAACATATCAAACCTTTATTATTTTCTTTCAAGTTCACGTTGCAGTTTTTCTTTTTCTTCAGGAGAAACAGTTTCTTCCTGTTGCTTTGTTGGTTCAGTTGTTTGTGTGGCTCTGCTTCTTCTTCGAGTTCTATCAGTCGGTTTTTCCTCTTGTTCTTGATTACGCGGGTCATTTTTAATCTTTTGGTCTAATTCTTTTTCAAGCTGCGAGACATCTACACCTAACCTGCGAAGCACCTTTACAGTTATATCATATTTAAAATTAACATAAGTAAGTGGTTGAGTGCTTTGGTCCCAGATAATATCATATTTTTCGGCAGCTGCAACATCCTGAATAGCTGCATATATCTTTTGTTCAATCGGTTTCATTACTTCTCTAACTACCAGATCATATTCACCGCCTGGTTCGAACTTCTCTTTTGCATAATTTTCACGTTTAGATATTAATTCTTGCAATTCTTTTTCTTTGCCTGCGCGCTCAGTATCAGTCCAGATAAGTCGATTTTTCTTTATCTCAAATTCTAAATCTTCGATTTGCTTTTTCATTGCTGTAAGTTCTCTTTTCCATTCATCTACAATTGTCTGAACACGCTGTTCTGCCGCTTTCGCTTCTGCAAAGTTTTTTCTTATTGTTTCGCTCGATACAAACCCTACTTTTTGGCAAAATATATTAATGTTGAATGCCAAAAAGAGTATAGCAAAAGCCAAAAATTTGAGATTTTTTCGCATTTTATTCCCTAAAAAATCAGAAATAAGTATATCTTTATCTCAGTAACATCTCCTAAATAATTATTATGTCAATTCATTGGACTGTCTAAAATGATAGTAAAATAAGAAAAAAAATAATATTATTTCGTAATAGCAGGTAAATCAATCTACTACAATGTTTTTTGAAACCTTCGGAAGGTTCCTGCCCTTCCGAAGGTTATATCAATTTGCTTTTTAGGCAACCCCAATCTGAAATTGCGAATAATCAATATACTTACTTATTTCTTTTAATTTTATCCAGCACTCTGTAAGTAATATCGAATTTGTTTTCAGCAAACAATACTGCCGAAGAACCTTTGTCGAGAACAAAATTAAAACCTTCTTCTCGAGCAACGTCTTCAATCGCAGTTCTGACCTTTTTCCTGATTGGTTCTAAAAACATTTCTCTCATTGCAGCAAGTTCGCCTTGATTTCCAAATTTATCTTCCTGATATTGCAATATTTTCATATTTAACATTTGAAGGCTTTCTTCTTCTTTCTGTTGTGCTTCAGCGTTCATCATTCCTTTCTGCTTTTGATATTGCTGAAATTTTGTTTCCAGGTCTTTTCGCCAGGCAATAATTGTATCTTGCCATTTTGTTCCCATTTCCTTCAATTTTGCGTCTGCTTCAGCTGCTTCAGGAAGTTCTTTGACAATTGTTTCTATATCAACAACTGCAATTCTTATTCCTGATTGTTGAGGTTGGTTTTTTTGAGCAAAAAGGTTAAGCCCGAAAATCATAAAAATTCCTAAAATTAAAAGTGTTTTTTTCATAATTACTCCTATTGTATTGTAAAAAATTATTGACCTAAATGGAACAAAAATCTCCAACCTGATGGTGATGTGCCACCTGTTACAGGGTCGAAGCCATATCCGTAGCTAAATCCAAAAATACCAATTGGATTGATAAACATTTGAATTCCCACGCCTGCCGCTCTTTTCAAATCAAATGGGTCTGTTTTTCGAAGCTCTTTCCAAACATTTCCCGCTTCGGCAAATCCATATATATATATAGGCATCGGATTTAGCGACAGTGCAAAACGTAACTCAGCAGTGTATTTTGCCAGAACCTTACTGCCAGTAGATATACCGATAGAATTATCCTCGTATCCGCGTAGCGGTGTTACACCAAATCCACTTAAACCATTTCCGCCCATTAAGTACAATTCAATCGGTGATAATGT
This sequence comes from Bacteroidota bacterium, assembly GCA_022707965.1. Taxonomy (GTDB): domain Bacteria; phylum Bacteroidota; class Ignavibacteria; order Kapaibacteriales; family UBA2268; genus JAKIZO01. The sequence continues at coordinate 7,695 of JAKIZO010000042.1, read as the reverse complement.
TGTGTCCGTTTTCAAGCCCGAGACGTATCCTAATTTTGAACCTAAATACAGCACTACTCTATCATTCCCACCAATCGAAACAAGCGGCAAATATGTATCATAGTTAAGTTCGTTTTTCAAAAAGTCTGTTGCACCTATCCCAATTGCACCCATCGCGAAATCTGTTGAAAACGAAAATTTGCTTCCAACAGTTGGGAAGAAAAGATTATTCAAACTAATTCTTGAAATTCTTTGTGATATGGTAACCTCAGTATATTTACCTGGCCTATAATAATACGAACTTTCAGTTTGAATATCGTTCTTTTGAATTCTAAGTCCCCAATCTCCGCGAAAATAGTCATCAGGCCACTTGAAGCGTCTTCCAAAATTAATTGCCAATCCAGTTCTGCGAATGTTGTAGTAATAATTATAATAAGAGTCAAAAATATTGAAACCAACAGTTGTAGGTTCATCAAAAAGCCAGGGTTCAGTAAAACCAAGACTTAAATTCCGATATCTTGTAATTTGCCCGATTTCTGCATTGAAATTAAATATTTGCCCTCCACCACCTTGCAAAGGTTCTGTAATAGAAAAATTATTCAGTGTTATACCAGCAGATAGAGTAAGACCATACGAGCCTGCAAATCCAATCGCTGCGTTAAAAGTATCTGTTGAACGTTCCTCTACTTTATATATGATATCGACAGAAGTTGCATCAACTGCTGATGGCTGAACATCAGGTCTCAACGCTTCGGGGTTGAAATAGTTCATTACTCCAAGCGCACGAACACTACGAATAATTGCAGACCTATCGAAATAATCACCCGGTCGGGTATATAGTTCTCGTCTGATAACTTTGTCTTTTGTTTTGTCGTTGCCTATAATTTCAACTCTGCCAATCTTATATCTATCGCCCTCGAATACAACTATTTCCACATCTACCGAGTCGCGAGCAACTTTTTTTATCTTTGGTTCCATTCTTGCTTGCAAATACCCATTATCCATATATAATGATAATGCATCAGTTGATTCCTGATTCCCTTGCAAATTCATCATAAATTTTTCATCATTATACACATCGCCTTTTTCGAATTCCAATCTTCTTTTAAGAGCTTCGCTGCTCTGAATAGTGTTCCCGACAAATGTAACATCTCTTAAATAATATCGATTTCCCTCATAAATTTCAATTTCAATAAAAATTCCCTTCTTTTCTTCGCTGAAAACTACAGTGTCTCTAATTATATCAGCGTCCAAAAAGCCTTCTTTCCTGAAAAATTTCTTCAACAATTCTTTGTCTTTCTTGTAATCTTCAAAGTTAAATTTAGCGCTTCTCCAAAATTTCCACCATACCTTTTCCAGTGTTTTATCGAATGCCCCCTTTAAATCACTTTGAGATAATTCTTTATTGCCAATAAACTTTATACTCTGAATTCTGAAATCCTGCCCTTCGTCAATTACAATGTATAAATCATAAAATCTATCCGAAGTATCCGATTTTTCAAGTTTTGTTTGAACTTCCGCAAATGCCAGTCCTTCTTTTGCATATAAACTTTTCACATTTTTGCGTATCAAATACAAATCATATTGAGAAACCACATCTCCTCGCACTTTGCCCGCGGCAAGGACAATGTCTTTTTCTTTTATTTCATCGTTCCCTTCAATAATGAGTTTATTTAATCTTGGCAGTTCCTTGACCTTGATTACAAGGAAAACTCCCGAAGGTGTAGTTCTCTCAACTCCTATTTGTACATCTTCGAATTGCTTGCGTTTCCATAAATTTTTAATGGCAACTTGTAATTTGTCGTCTGCCGGGATAGTGATTTTATCTCCAACTCTTAACCCACTTAACGCTATTATTGTTTCTGAATGAGAAAAAACATTCCCTTCAACAGAAATACCTGCAATAGTTAATTCAGTTTGAGCGAAAATATTTTGGCAAATAAATATCAACAAGAAAGATATTAGCAATAGTATCCTACTTTTTGAGCGCATTGACAACCCATTGAATGTAATTGGAAGCTGAACTTGATTTTTCATCTCTCAATTGTGATGATGTTTTACCAAAACGTCGCTCTCTTTGCATATAACTCTCTATTGAATTATAAAAATCTTCTCTTCGGAAATCAGGCCAATACTTGTTCGTTATGTAAAACTCGCTATAAGCTACTTCCCATAATAAAAAGTTACTAAGCCGCATTTCTCCACTTGTTCGAATTACCAGATCTGGTGCAGGCAAGCTATTCGTTTGAAGATATGATGAGAATTTTTCCTCGCTAATATCTTCGGGCGAGATTTTACCACGTCGAACATCTAACGCTATCATTTGCACAGCACGAACAATATCCCACCGACCGCTGTAACTTAATGCCAATGTTAACGTAAGACCTTTATTATTCTTTGTTTTTTCCTGAGCCGACTTTATTAACTTTTGCACATTCTTCGGTAGAGAACTCAACTTACCGATTGTCAGAAATCTAACATTATTGTTGTGCAACTCATCAATCTCTGTTTTCAGATAATGTTCAAGCAAAAGCATCAGCCCCTGCACTTCTGCTGATGGTCTTTTCCAGTTCTCTATGGAAAAAGCATATAAAGTTAAATATCCAATCCCCAGTTGCGACGAAGCCTTGACTATTTCACGCACACTTTCAATGCCTTCTTTATGCCCGGCAATCCTTGGCAAATTCCTTTCTGTTGCCCATCGACCATTACCATCCATAATAACAGCAATGTGATGAGGCAATTTGCCTTGCCGAAGCAGTGCTTCTTGCTTTAATTTATCGTCTTCTTTTTGTTCAATTATCCAATTATTTCCCACTTTTGCAATCTTGTTTGTTATTAATTGTAAAATACAAATTTATTGTTATTTAGACTAATATTCAAATAATTAATTTGCTTATTTATCCTTACTTGTTTAATTATATAATTTTACGTTGGGAATTTAAAGTATGTTCTTAGATTTTAATTCCTCGACAAGTTTTTTTATTGCATTTGCTCTGTGGCTAATTTTATTCTTTTCACAATCGGTCATTTCTGCAAATGTTTTGTCGTAGCCATCAGGAACAAACATTGAATCATAACCAAATCCATTTTCACCACGTTCTTCGGGAATAATTTTGCCTTCCACCGTTCCTTCAACAAAAAACGTTTCATTATTATCTATGTAGCAAATAACACATCTAAATCTTGCTTTTGCCTCTTGCAAGTTTGCTCCTTGCAGCAACTCAATAACTTTTTTTCTGTTTTTTGCGTGGTTGCCTTCTTCCCCGGCAAAACAAGAAGAACGCACACCTGGCTTGCCATCTAAAAAATCAATTTCTAAACCCGAATCATCAGCAATCGTGCTTATTTTGAATTCACGGAAAAATTCCCTTGCTTTTATTTCTGCATTTTCGAAGTAAGTTGTTCCTGTTTCCTCAGGAACAATCTTTCTTCCGAAATCAGCAGCACAAGTAAGCTCTATATTTTTGCAATTTAATAACTCTAAAATCTGTTCTATTTCAGATAATTTATGCTTATTGTTTGTTGCAACTAATAATTTCATTGTTTGTTAAAAAAAATATTCAACAATTGATTAACTGCATTTGTTGGTGTCAGATTGCCGTAAAGAACATTTTTCTCGATTTCGGGCAATACTTTTGCAATTTCGGGATTATTGAAAAACCTCTTTTTTAATTCTTCTTCGATAATAGTGTAAACCCATTCAAGTGTCTGCTGTTTACGACGTTGTTCGAAAACACCCAGCCGTTTGGTAATATCGACAAATCTATTAATCTCGGTCCAGATTTCAGGAATTCCCTTTCCTGTTAGCGCAGACGCAGTAACAGCACGAGTTTTCCAACCCTCAGTAGCTGGTTGCAGCATATTCAGAGCCATTGAATATTGATGACAGGTAACTTTTGCTTTTTCTACATTTGCCCCATCGGCTTTGTTGACGATTAGCAAATCTGCAAGTTCGACAACTCCTTTTTTTATCCCTTGCAATTCATCACCCGAACCCGGTATCAGTAGCAACATAAAGAAATCCACCATAGAACGCACTGTTACTTCACTCTGCCCAACACCAACAGTTTCTATTAATATAACATCATAGCCCGCTGCTTCGCACAAAAGAATTGTTTCACGGGTTTTGCGTGTAACCCCACCAAGTGCACCGCCCGAAGGCGACGGGCGAATAAAAGCATTCGGCTCACGAGAAAGTTTCTCCATTCTTGTTTTATCGCCCAAGATTGAACCTTTCGTTATTGTGCTGCTTGGGTCAATTGCAAGCACTGCAATTTTTAATCCCTGCTTGCATAGATATGTGCCAAATGCTTCGATAAAAGTGCTTTTACCTGCTCCGGGCGACCCCGTGATGCCTATTCTAACTGATTTGCCTGTGTATGGTAGTATTTTTTTTAGAACTTCCTGCCCAATTTTTATGTGTTCTTCAGAATTACTCTCAATTAATGTTATTGCTTTGGAAAAAATGGTGATGTTTTGTTCTAAAACACCCTTAACATAGTCATCAACGGTTAACTTTACTTTCTTGGCTCTCTGTGCTTTTTTTATGCTTGGGTCTATTTCTACTCCCGGCATAACAAACGATGCAAATTCTTTGCCTGCATTTTCCGGTTGCCATTCAGGTTTGTAGGTTTTACTCATTTCGCAACCATTATATTATTCATCTTCAATATTTTCATCAAATTCATCAATAGGAATTGAACTTAATTTTATCCAATTAATAAAGTGTCGGAGGCTACTTGCAACAATGTAGAAAATCATAAAAGGAAAAATAAGGTACCCTTTCGAGAGCAAAATAGCAATAAAAGCCACTGTAAAAATCACAAATACAAAAGGTCTTTCCTGAAAAGAACGTTTTGTAGGTCGTGGTAAATTATCAAACTTGATATTCGAGACCATCAGTAATGGTACAACAACTGTCAAAATATATGGCATAACATATCTTAGTTGCTCGCTCAAATTGGTATCAAAATGATGGAAAATAATATATGAAATAATTGTTATTGCCGCCGAAGGTATTGGCATTCCTCGATAATAAAGTTTATCCTCAAAAGTCGAAAGCAATATATTAAATCTTGCAAGTCGAAGCACTCCGCCTAATGCCGGAAATGATGAAAGTAATATCCCAAATTCTCCAAATTGATAAAAAAATACTTTATACAACATAAACGATGGCACTACTCCAAACGAAACTGCATCACACAATGAATCAAGATCTGCCCCCAGTTCGCTTGCCGCATTTATCAATCTTGCTGTTATGCCGTCGAGCATATCAAAAACACCCGCCAACAAAACAAATGCTGCCGCAGCTTTAATATTGTTGTTTGCTAAATATATTATTGCGGTATATCCTGAGAATAAATTCCCAAGTGTTAGCAAATTGGGAACAACTGAACGTGTTATGCGAAGTCTAATCTTTCTCATATTAGTTTGCTAATAATTGTCTCGCAAGCCTTTACTCTATCGCCAACTTTGACCAATACTTCTGCATCAAGTGGCACCATAACGTCCATTCTCGAACCGAACTTCATCATACCGAACTTATCGCCTGCATTTACTTTGTCGCCTACTTTCAATTCACAAACTAAACGCCGTGCAACAATTCCTACAATCTGCTTGAAAAAAATTTTCCCGTGCGGTGACCGTAGTCCTATTCTTGATTGCTCATTTAGTTCCGATGATTTAGGATGATAAGCAACTAAATATTTTCCGGGATTATAATCATAAAACTCAATTTCACCCGTTGCAGGCACTCTATTTACGTGAACATCCAGCGGTGAAAGAAAAATGCTTATTCGCCGAACCTTATCTTTTAAATAATAGTTTTCGTCTTCTTCTACTATTTCAACCACTTTTCCATCAGCAGGTGATAATACAAGTGAAGTATCGGTTTTTGCTTCCTCAGGCACTTTTCTATCAGGGTCCCTGAAAAACCAAAAAGTAAACATTATTAGCAATAATCCAAGTGTGAAGAAAGTTATTGATAAATAATTGTTTGAAACAAATAATGGTGAAAATATTAAAATTCCACCAATAATTAACATCACAATTATATTATCGGTCCCGTATTTTGTAAGCATAACATTTTTTCTTTTATTTCCAACTACAAAAGTAATATTTTTTTTTGAGAACATCAAAATCCATACTTCTCTACAATAGTAATCGAATAATTGATTATTTGTAACTCAATTTCACATAAATATTATATAATTAATCAATAAACATAATTGTTAGTTTAAACTAATTATTTGTTTTTTAATAACTTAACATTTTTTTGAATAAAAAAAACTCTAAATATTTACTATAAGTTTGTTATTTTTACTATAAGTTTGTTATTTTGCAAATTGAAATGAATAATGAATATAAGAATAAATCTTTTTTGAATATCAATTTTGAGGGGTTAATTAATGCAAGAAAAAGTTTTTGCTACAATTGATGGCAACGAAGCAGCTGCATACGTTGCATACAGAGTAAATGAAGTGTGCGCAATTTATCCAATTACACCTTCGTCTAATATGGGCGAATGGGCTGATGAATGGGCAGCAAAAGGTATAAAGAACATCTGGGGTGTTGTCCCGACTGTGTGCGAAATGCAAAGCGAAGGTGGTGCTGCTGGTGCTGTTCACGGTTCGCTTCAAGCAGGTGCTCTTACTACTACTTTCACTGCTTCCCAGGGATTGCTTCTTAAAATTCCTAATATGTTCAAAATTGCAGGCGAACTTACTCCTACCGTCTTCAATATCACAGCTCGTGCTCTTGCTACTCACGCTCTCTCTATTTTCGGCGACCATAGCGATGTGATGAGTGCCCGCTCGACTGGTTTTGCCTTTCTTGCTTCGGCATCAGTTCAGGAAGTAATGGATTTTGTTCTTATTGCACAGGCTTCCTCGCTGCATTCAAGAGTTCCATTTTTGCACTTCTTCGATGGTTTCCGCACTTCTCACGAAGTGTCTAAAATTGAATTAATAAGCGAAGATGTTATGCGTAAAATGGTTCCTGATGAACTTGTTCATCAGCATCGTTTGCGTTCACTTTCGCCCGATAGACCCGTTATTCGTGGTACTGCTCAAAATCCTGATGTTTTCTTCCAGAACCGCGAAACTAACAACAAATTCTATAAAGCTTGTCCTGATATAGTTCAGCAACAAATGGATAAATTTGCTGAGCTTACCGGTCGCCAATATAAGATTTTCCAATACGAAGGCGATGAAAATGCTGAACACATAATTGTCATTATGGCTTCTGCTTCCGAAACAGTTCAGGAAACTTGCAAATATCTCAATAGCAAAGAAGGACAAAAAACTGGCGTTATTAAAGTTCGTCTCTATCGTCCTTTCGACGTTAAACGCTTTATGGAAGCAATTCCTGCAACTTGCAAAACTATCTCTGTCCTGGATAGAACCAAAGAACCAGGTGCTATTGGCGACCCGCTTTATCTTGATGTTGTTACTGCCTTGCACGAAGGATTATCGCAGGGGTTCGGCACAATTAAATCAATGCCTAAAGTTTTTGCCGGACGTTACGGTCTAAGCTCAAAAGAATTTACACCTGCTATGGTAAAAGCTATATTCGAAAATGCTCAAAGCGAAAATCCTAAAAATCATTTTACAGTTGGTATCAAAGATGACGTTACTTTCACAAGCCTTGACTATGATGAAAACTTCAATATAGAACCCGAAAACGTATTCCGCGGGCTATTCTACGGTCTTGGTT
>JAKIZO010000041.1 GCA_022707965.1 Bacteroidota bacterium | reverse complement strand
CTGCAAATACACCAAGTTGCGCGGCAGCCCCAAGTAAGAAAGTTTTTGGATTGGACAGTAGCGGTCCAAAATCTGTCATCGCACCTATTCCTAAAAATATTAACGGTGGAAATATCTCTAATTTTATGCCTTTCGATATCCAATAATATAATCCACCTGCTTCACGAAATACAGGTTCCCCATTAATCATTTCAATCACAGGTGCAACAAGCAAGCCAGAGTTAGGTAAATTTGCAAGTATTGCCCCAAATGAAATTGGTAATAGAAGCAAAGGCTCAAATCCTTTAACGATTGCCAGATACATTAATATTCCACTTATTGCAAACATAATCAATTGGGGAAAGCCAATTGACCAAAATCCCATTTGTTCTACAAATCTCATCAAATTTTCAAACATTTCTTCACTCCATTATTGATTCTTCTGAATATTGTGGGAACTTATCAGGTTCATCCTTCCTAATGTTGCCCACGGTGAGACAGGCTGTGATTTGATAAATCTAATTTGCTTAATTTTAATCTTGCCTGATAATGTAACAGATGCTGCCGCTGTTAGTATTGCTATTAAATCCTCTTCATTTTCTGACGAAACAATACTATTTGCCGCTTTTGCTCTTTCTGCCTTCTTCTTTTGATTTTCTACCAATAAATACTCTAATTTGTTCACTCCCTCAATAATTAAATAAAACAAAAAAAGCACAGTCAAAACACCTGTTAATCCTACAATCAATACTAAAAAACCTTCGAGAATGTTTTCCCAAAACATTTTTACTCCAAAATTTTATGTTAATGCTTGTTTTTATCGCAAATTGCAGCACAAATATTCTTTATTGTCGGGTCCGATATCCTGTAATATCTCAGTAGCCCTTCTGGACGGCATTGAACTATTCCTGCGTTTTGCAGTAGTTTTAATTGCTTTGATACATTCGCTTGCATAAGCCCCGTCTCGTTGATAATTTCAGTTACATTTTTTTCACCGTCGAATAGTGCACGAATTATCTTCAACCGTGAATGTTTCGATAACATCTTGAATTTCTCGCTCATTAACTTTAAATCGCTTTCTGAAAAGTATATTTCACTCATAATGCACAAACATTAAAAATTATTAATAAATGACAAATAATAATATAAGAAAACCTTAAGTTAAGAAAAAAATGTCTAATTGTAAAGAAAAAATAGGATATTTATCTGATATTACTCTTTGAGTGCACCTGAGGTAAGCCCACGTATAATTTGCTTCTGGAATATGATAAACAGTATGATTATTGGTAGACCCGAAATTGCGGCTCCTGCAAACAAATGTCCCCAATCTATCGATTGTTTTCCAAGATAAAACGCTAATCCAACAGGTAGCGTTCTGAATGCTTCTTCATTTGTAAAAAGAAAAGGAAATAGAAAAGAATTCCAATTCGATAGAAATGTATATATTCCTAAAACAAACAATATTGGTTTTGCAAGTGGTGCCACTATTGCAAACAATACTTGCCATTCGCTTGCACCGTCTATCCGTGCCGCATCTTCAATATCTGTTGGCAAGTTCAGTATATACTGCCTTACCAAAAAAATCCCAAACGGCGTTACCATCCACGGAACAGTCAATGCCAAATATGAATTTATCCAACCTAACTCTACCATTAATCTATATAATGGTATCATTATAACGTGTGATGGAATGAACAGCACTGCTATAACGCTTGAAAAGATTATTTTACTTGCGAGCGATTTCCATCTCGCCAGTGCATATCCAACCATCAAACAAAATAGCAAATTACTTGCAGTTACAATGCTTGCTACCAATATTGAGTTGAAAAAATATATATCAAATCTATCACTTTTGAAAGCATCAACGTAATTTTTTATGGTAAAATCCGAAGTTAGAAGCTGAATAAACGTTTTGCCTTCGGGATATTCTTTCAAAGAATAAAATACCATCAGCAACATAGGCGCTATCATACCTATCGAAGTCAATATCAACACAAGATAGATTAATATTTTCGCTATCCTATTCAACCAGTGCCTTTTTGAGCTCGTTCAATGCCGTATATACCGCTCTTTCTCGGTTAATATTCCTATTCCCGCCAAAAACAAACTTCTTTGCGTATGTCTTCTCTTGGCTCGATAAACCAATCCATACTGTGCCAACTGGTTTTTCAGGGCTTCCACCCGTCGGACCTGCAATTCCCGTAATACTAATTCCAAAGTCAGTATTGAAGATTTTTCTCACATTTTCAGCCATTTCGCAAGCAGTCTGTTCGCTAACTGCACCAAATTCAAGCAGAGTCTTTTCCTGAACATTTAGCCTTGCGCTCTTTGCCCAGTTTGAATATGTTATTTCCCCACCGATAAAAAACTCACTCGCTCCACTAACCGATGTTATTTCTGCTCCAAGCATTCCGCCCGTGCAAGATTCTGCCACTGCTAATGTCTTTTTCTTTGTTTTGAGTAATTCACAAACTGTATCAGTTAGTTCCTTGTTTTCCAGTGGCAACACAAAATTAGAAATTTTACTGATTAGCGTCTTTTCAATTTCATATAATCTTTCGTCGCACGAAGAGAAATCCGGTCCCGGAACCCCAATTCTCAACCTGACACCTTTTGTCGATGGAAGATAAGCAAGTGTTTCGCCTTCTTTCAAAAACTCTCTTTCGTTTCCAATTAATTCAGCAAGGTTCGATTCAGGAATGCCTGATGTATATATTGTTTTATATTTAACTACTGATTCGTGCCTTCTTTCAATTTCTTCTATGAGCATCGGAATAACAGAAGTTTCCATCATTTCTTTCATTTCATAAGGCACCCCGGGAAGCGATATGTAATATCTCTCTTTCTCGAAAAATACCATTCCCGGTGCAGTTCCTAACTTATTGCGTATAACACGGCATTTTGAAGGCACTTCTGCCTGCGAAAGCGACATTTTTGAAATTTCCCTTTCCCTTTTTCTGAAAAATTCTTCAATATCTGCATTTACTTCATCACTAAACACTAACTTGTCGCCAAAATACTCTGTTAAAATTGGCTTTGTAATATCATCACTTGTCGGACCAAGCCCACCCGTCATTATGATTACATCCGAACTTTTTTCAAGAAATATAAGCGATTCGATTAATCTTTGTTTATTATCTCCTACTGTCAGGTGAAATATTACCTCTATCCCAATTTCCGTGCATTTTTCTGCTATCCATTGGGCATTTGAGTTAAGAACCTGACCAATACATATCTCGTCGCCAATCGAGAGAATAGATACCTTTAACATATATTTTTCACATTAATTCAATAAGATATGTTTATAACGTTTTAGTTTTAATTGTAGTATCTTTCGGGCACGAAATAAATTCGCCTTCACCGTCCCCAGCGGCATATTTAACCGTTCTGCTATTTCACTGTAATCGAGTTCTTCAAAATGACGCAAAGAGATAATTTCTCTAAATTTTTCAGGCAATTCTTCTACTGCTTTTTTAATTATCTCAAATCTTTCCTGTTCAATCAATTTTGTATCAATAGTTTTATCGGTATCCTCAATTTCAATAAAAATTGCTTCATCCGACTTATTGCTTTCAGCGTTAATCGAAACCAGGTTGAATTTCTTCTTCCTGATAAAATCAATGCAGTTATTTGAGGCTATCCTGTATAACCACGAGGAAAATGAGTACTCAAATTTGAAACTACTTAGCGAGTTAAATGCTTTAATAAAAGTCTCCTGTACCAAATCCGCAACATCATCTTCATCTTTTATCATCTTTCTAATTAAGTTTGCTAATATTTTCGAATATCTCTTTTCGAGAATTTTATACGCATTTTCATCATTTTTTTCTAAAATGAGTATGATTAATTCTTTGTCGTCTTGACTTTTATTGATAATATCTTTTTTTCTCTTATTCATAATTCTAAAAATATAATTATTTTTTTAATTTAAGAAATCTTTTTGCGTATATTTTGTCTTTATTAATTCTATTATGTTGGATATTTTTATCGAAATACAATGAAAAAAACAATATTATTGCTTTATTTTCTCTCAACTTTTTCGCTTTTTTCTGAACTAATTATAAATACAAACTCAAATGAGATTATTATAAAGCTGAATAACCTTGAAAAAATGATTATCGATAAAAACGAGCGTTTGCAGCTATTTTCTTCGCTCGATACACTCGGCAATTTCAATAGCCTGATTTTTCCAATTGCTTTGCAGAAAGATAATGATTTTCGCTTCTCTTACAAAGTGTATTCCTACAAATCAACAAATATTCAGTTTGATGGACAATCAGACCTTACATTTTTAGAGAAAATTCCTTCCTCGATACGCCGAAACGTTAAAATTGCTCGACTTAAACTTACTCCTTTTCTTTTCGAAAACAGCACCGCAATCATTGCTGATAGCTTAGAAATTAGGATTTCTTTTTCTTATCCAATCTCGACTTTTTCAAAATACAATCAAAAGTTATTCGATTACGAAAAATCATTTTTCAATGACATAATTAATCCCAAGCATTTGCCTGCAATATTGGAAAGTTCCTCGACCAAGCAGGCAAGCTACACGCAATCTGCCCCGTGGTATAACCCCGAACAAAAATACCTGAAAATCGAGACCAAAAATCATTCCATTGCTATGATTGACGCCTCACAAATCTTGAATTTGGTGCCCGAATTGGAAAACAAACCCGTCAATTCATTTCACCTTCTCTTTAAGGGTCAAGACTATCCTATTTATATTAGTTCTGAAAATCAACTGTTTAATTCTAAATCGAAAATCTATTTTTTAGGCAAAGCAGCTCAGGGAGATACAACATATTTAGATTTCTACACAGATAAAGCCGTATTCTACCTGTTCGTTGATGAGAATAAACCGCCCGTCCGACTTTCATTGTTTCCTGAAATAACCCCTACAAATACAATCCAAACTGTTGAGATTAACCATCATATCGAACTCGATAAGGAATATTTCGGCGGCACAAACGATATTTATTCACGTCAAGATTATCTCGAAGGCTGGTATTGGGCGAAACTCCATCGCTTCAAAGAATGGTGGGAAGAGCAGCTTTTCGGATTTAAGCAGTATTTCCCGATACTGCCTTCCGAAAGTGATTCGCTTCATATCTCATACCGTTTTGCTACTCTCAATATTTCTTTGCCTGGAATTGGTCTTCAATATCGTGGAAAAGACCCTCAGCAAAAATACTTTTTCCATACAATTTTCAATAAAGACACTGCCGATGCTACTTTTGTTAATCAATGGACAGATTCACTTGTTAATTTTTCGGTTGCTGGGAATAATATCTACAATGGCTTTAACGAACTTAAAATATTAAATCGAAGGATAGATTCTTCTAACGGATTGCTTGGAGTGGATTTCTTCCGCTTCCAGGGCAAGGTCAAACCCTTCCCACTAAAAGGTTTTACCCAGTTTGACATCAAGAACTTGCCTCAACCAGGCAAATTGACCATTCCAGGATTTAATTCTTCCAGCGTTGTTTTGCTCGACACAATTAATGGCTTAATCTCGTTTTCCCGTGGCGTTGAAGGATTTAGATTTGCTGCTTCTGCGGGCTATCAAGCAAATACATTAGTAATAAACGATTCTTGTATATATATTGATAGTGGCTTTGTCTTCGCTTACCATAATTTTTCAGAAATACAAGTTCTAATTTTCACTGATAACATCAATTCCAATGTCCTTTCCTCAATTTACAATCAACTACCCGAAAATTCATTGGTGATTTTTGCCTACAATTTGCGCAAATCATTGCCATCTGATGTGCGGTCATTCCTCCAAAGCATTGGAAGCACCGAAATATCAAATTATTCTCCTGATAAAAATTGGGTTTTTGCTTCATTAAAAGGCAAAACAGAAAAGCACGAGAGCCTTAGCAATAGTACCGCCTCAATAAATGGCTTTTTAATCCAAAAAAATGCAGGTTCTTTTCAACATAATTTCGCTTTCGACGAAAAGCAAAACTATTCCGTTTTTTTGAATTCAGATAATTCTATTCAAAGTCCATCTATTAGCCTGGTCAATTCAACATATTTACGCCAATCAATAGAAGGTGCCGAACTCATTATCATCTCTCATCGCAAATTCTTTGAGCAGGCAAAGCAGTATTCTGAATACAAAATAACCAAAGGTATCTCAAATATATTAGTCGATGTCGAAGATGTCTATAAAGAATTCAACTACGGTAATATTTCTCCTCTTGCTATAAAAAAATACTTGCAATACGCTTATAATAATTGGAAGATTAGACCCAAATATCTGCTACTCTTTGGTGATGCCTCGTGGGATTGCAGAAAAGTGCTTTCAGGCAGCCGAAGCGATTGCTACATACCATCTTTTGGCTGGCCTGTATCGGATTACTGGTTCGGGTTGCTCGATGGTGATGATTTCGACCCTGAAATAATTGTTGGTCGCATACCTGCACAAACTGAACAACAAGTTGCGAACTATATCGAAAAAGCAATTGCTTTCGAAAACCAACCAAATGCCCGCTGGATGAAGAAATTCCTCTTTCTCTCGGGTGGCGATGGTGAATTGCAACGCCGTTCGTTCGCTTCATACCGTTATAACGTGTTCGATAAAGTCGAACCGTATCCAATTTGTGCTGAAACTGCCTGGGTTGGAATTAAAAATTTCAACGCTGGTAGCGAAGAACAAAAGAATGAAATCCTATCACACTTAAATTCTGGGACAATCTGGACTTTCTTCTTTGGGCACGCCTCCTCGCAGGTTTTCGATTTAGATGGCTGGCACGTCGAATATATGAACAACAAAGGAAGAACGGGCTTTCTATCCACACTTTCTTGCAATGCAGGTGCCTTTGCCGAACCTTTTGATTTTCACGGTCGTAATGAATCTTACGTTCTTGCAAAAGATAATGGATTTGTTATCGCCTTCGGCTCCACTGGTGTTGGTATGGTCGAAGGTGCCCTTTCGCTAATGACATATATGGTTGATGGTCTGTCGGACTATCGTATCGCTCTTCGTAGAGCAGGCGACATTCTGCTTTACGGAACATCACGGCTCGACCCTTCCCAGTGGGTGTATTATGTAACTCGCGATTTGGTTAGCCTGCTCGGCGACCCAACTCTGTCAATTCGCTTGGGCTATGAACCTGATTTATTTATTCCTTTGAACGAAATTTCCGTCACGAGCCAAAACAATGAAGGTATTCTCTCGGAAAACGAAAAATATGCCACCATCAAAGGACGCGTCTATAATAACGGATACGCCGCCAATAATCCTCTTTACGTTCGATTAATTCGCAAATACAAAAATCAAACAGATACTTTGTTCCAGCATTTTAATCTTATATGCAATATCAATGAGTTCGAATTCCATCTCCCTATTGAAAATATGCCAGGTGAACATTCTATTGAGTTACTTGCTCAAAGCGACTTCTTCGCCGATAAAAATTACTCTGATAATTCTATCAATTTCACTTTCTTTGTCTATTCGCAAAATATTATTCCAATCGACCCACAAGCAAATTGGAATGTTACTGCTAAAAATCCAGTGTTCCGTTTTATTAATTCTTTCAGCAAAGAACAGGCTGCTTTTTATTTAGATATTCTCGAAATCAATGGCAATGATACTGCAATTGTTGCAAGTTCAAATAATCAGCAAATTTCAGTTTTTGACGGATATTTAGATTGGAAACCTCAAATTGAACTTGAAGCAAATAAATCATACCTTTTGCGTTATAAAGTGCTTAATTTATCAACTGGAACATCGAGCTACTATTCATATCTTCCTTTCCACACTTCTAATGACAATTTGAGCAAAACGCAAATCAAAATCTCAAATAATTCAGATTTCCGTGATTTCCAATTCGATGGCACAGAAATTTTCGATAACAAACTTCGAATTGAAAACCCGAAAATCTATTTCTCCTTGCTTGGGCTTAATGGCTATCCTACGGGCGAACTCGATTCCTGGGTCAATATTACTCTTGGCAACGATGTCTATATTGACCACCGCTATTACCGTGGTTTCAACGTTGTAGTTGTTCCAAAAAATCAACGCTTGCCAAAAGGACGCTATTATAGATATGATACCTGGGAACTGCCCGATGATGCTCGCAATTTGATTAAACTTCTTCGCGACAGTGTAACAAATGATGATTATGTTCTGATTGCTACTTGCAACCAATCTTTCCGAGCCTTCGAAGAACTTGTTCCAAATACAGATTTTGCTTATATAGATAGCCTGCGCGTGCTTCTCAAAGATTTGTATCACTCCAATCTTGCCGAAAAGTTGGCTTCAAACAAATCTTTCGTTTACGTCGGTGGCAAATCCGTCCGCAATATCTGGGAAAATATTAATGATTTCGATAGTGCTTCGGTCTATGGTTATCTTGAATTCTTTTCAATTAACGGGAATTCAACTTACTTTTGCGAAACCCCCGCTAAAAAATGGAACAGTATTGTGATTTCTGGTAACTATTCCGAACCTGAAAATATACTAACTAAATTAACATTCACCTCCGCTGATAATTCAATTTCTTTCGACACTACATTTGTTGGAACAGGGAAATTCAGCATTCAGGACGTCCCAGCTAATCAATACCCGTTCTTCAAGATTAATTCCACTTTGAACAAATCACACTATTTAGATGATATTTTTATTGATAGTATAACCGTTGATTTCGAACCATCAGAAGAATTGCTACTTATGTCAAGCACACAAGTCGCTTTTCCAAATATATTGCGAGGCGATACTAACGAAATCCATCTCAACGTTAAAAATTTATCTTTACGCTCAAATTCAGGGCAAATTACAGCAAATATTACAATCAAAGACCAGTTTAATGCAAGCTCTCAATATCAATTTACCCTCGATACAATCAAAGTTAATGATACTTTGTCCTTTGTTGCCAAAATCCCAACCGACAACGTTAGCGGAGCAACAACGATACACTCATCAATTACTTCAACGAATGCAGAACGTTTCCTGTTCAACAACATTCGGCAAAATCACTTCAATACGCAGGAAGATACTGTTCGCCCCTGGATTGTTGCTAAATTTGATGATAAAACAGTTAAAAATGGTGATTATATCTCGAATTCCCCGCTTATTTCTGTTGAACTTTATGATAATTCACTTTTGCCTGTTATGAGACAAAATGATTTACAAATTCGCATAAATGGCGTTATGCAAACACCCGAACGCACAAAATACTACCAGCTCGAAACTTTTGGAAACACTCGCCCGCTCAAAGCCCGACTTACAATCATTCCCGATACTCTCAGAGAATCAGATAATTCAGTTCTTATCTATTTTTCCGATGCTTCATCAAACCGAGATACAGTCAAATATTTCCTGAAAATTGCCAAAAATGGTGAAATCAGAGATTACCTGATTTATCCAAATCCATCAAAATATAGAACAAATCTAAAATTTTACTTGCTTTCTCCTGAAAATAATCAATCATTTACAATTAATATTTTCAACTCCTACGGTCAAAAAATTCGACAATTCAACTTCAATTCCACCATTGGTGAAAATACAATAAGTTTCGACAATTTCGACGAACAAGGCAATCTATTGCCCAACGGTGTTTATTTCTACTCGATAATAAGCAATAACTCAATTTATTACGACCCGGTATTTGGTAAGTTTTTGATTAATTATTAAACTTTTTTCATCAAAAAATAATTTCTTATTAAGAAAAATTATTATTATCTTGAACTTTTATTATGTTTTTGTTCATAATATTAGAATGATTTATGGCAGAAGAAAAGAAAAAAGTAAGTCTAAAAGACTTCCCACCAATGTTTTGGTTGGTTGTCCTTTTTGAATTTTTTGAGAGAGGTTCATACTATGGTATGATGAGTATTCTCTCAGTTTATCTTACAGACCAACTTAATTTTACAAAAGAAAGCGTTGGACTTATTAAAAGCACAATCCAGCCGCTGCTTTATTTCCTTCCTATTCTTGCCGGAGCTATTGCCGATAGAATGGGCTATCGACGCACTCTTACGGTTGCTTTCTCCTTGCTCGGAATTGGCTACTTCCTGACCAGCCAAACAACAGCGTATTCCGCTGTGTTTTTCTCGTTAGTCATTATGGGGCTTGGTGCGGGAACATTTAAGCCAATAATATCAGGGACAATTGCCAAAGTTACTGACGAGAATACTTCTTCCGTTGGATTTGGTATATTTTACTGGTCAATTAATCTTGGTGCTTTCCTATTCCCGATGTTTTTAGTTCCATATCTCAAATCAATGGATTGGAGCTACGTAATGATTGCTTCTGCAATATTCACGGGTGCTATGGTTATTCCCACATTACTCTTTTTCCGTGAACCAAAAAGAGAAGAAAAACCAAAAGAATCGCTCGGCACTGCTATTAAAGAAATTTTCAGCAAAATTGCTATTGTTTTTATGGATTGGAGATTTATCCTTTTCATTTTCCTTTATTCACTCTTTTGGATTCTCTACTTCCAGATGTTCGACAGCGTCCTCTGGTATGTCAAAGCATTCGTCGACCCAACTCCGTTAAATAGCTTTGTCTATAATACATTTGGTATTAATTGGAGCTTCGACGTTGAACACGTAACCGTTATTAACGCTCTTACTATTATTCTGCTTCAAATTCTAATATCAGCACTTGTCCGAAACGCGCGCGCTTTCCCAACTATGATAACAGGCATTTCTATTGCTACGCTTGGTATGGCTATTCTCTCAGTAAGCACAAGCATTTGGGTGTTTATAGCCGGTATTTTTATTTTCTCAATAGGTGAAATGACAGCCCATCCAAAGTATATTTCTTATCTTGGATTGATTGCTCCGCCTGACAAAAAGGCTACTTATATGGGGTTCGGCTTTCTCTATGGGTTCTTCGGCTCCTCAATTGGCGGAATTGTAGGTGCTTTTCTATATGTCGCATTTATTGATAATCCAATGATTGCTTTCATAAGAGAAAAATTGGCTGCAAGCGGTTCCGATATTGTTCTTCCCGCTAAAGTTACTATTAACGAAGCATTAGCCGCTGCCGAACAAATTGGTCTCACCAAAGAACAAGTCGCCCAATACGCACATCCATCTGAACTTTGGTTGATTTTTGCTGGTATCGGAGTTTTATGTATCATCAGCCTGTTCATCTATGAAAAACTTATCGGAACTCGCGATACAAACAACAACAATAAATAAAGTTAGTTGAATAGAGATTTTGGGGTACTTCAAAATAGTTTGCTTCAAAATTTAGTCGTGTCAATAGAACCAGTTTTCAACCTTCGGAAGGGTCGAAACCTTCCGAAGGTTTTTCAAAAAATTTTAGATTAAGCGTATGCTCTGCCCAAAACAAATAAAGAGATTTATTATTGTTGCATTTTATCACTTAGGAGACATCTCCTACAATTTCGTTATCGAACTAATACTTTTTAGGCAGCCTATTATCTTTAATTAATAAAATGTTAATAAAAATCTGTAACTTTATTGAAACTATTTTTGTCTTACGTTCAAGTTTAATGTGAAAAATTGATGTTCAAAAGTAGCAAACATATTGCAAGTGATAGTGAAATCATTGAAGCCGCTGAAAATTTCAGGAAGGGGAGTGCAGAAGCTTTCCATATTTTGTACAACAAATATCAGCAAAATATTTATCGCTTCTGCTTGCGTATGCTTGGCGATTCTGTAATTGCAAAAGATGCCTTTCAAGAAATTTTCATCAAGGTTTATGAACATCGAACAAACTTCAAAGGTAATAATTTTGCTGCCTGGCTTTATACTATTGCTCGCAATACTTGCTTGAATTACATCAGAGCTCGCAAAGAACACGAAATTTTCGACGAAGTCTATCACGGCCAATTGCGTATGCCTAATAGTGATATCGGTATGCGCGAATTTATCGAAAAATCAATTGCTCAATTGCCCGTTACTTTGCGAGAAGCACTTATTCTACGCGAATACGAAGAACGCTCTTACCAGGAAATTGCTGATATCCTTGGCATCGAACTCTCGCTCGCAAAAGTTAGAGTGCACCGTGCAAGGCTGCTTCTTCGTAAAATGTTGCAACCAATTATGAAGGAAATACATGAAACTTGACGTTTTAATATCGAAATACCTTGATGGGGAACTTTCCTACGACGAAGATATTTATCTTCGCAATTTGCTCAAAAACAATCCCGATGCCAAAGCTGAATTCGATTCCGCTGTGATTGTCAATTCTGCAATTCGCGAAGATGCTCAATCTATTCATACCCCACAGGATTTACTCAAAAATACCGAAGACTTGGTCCTTATGCGTATCCTGTCGGCTAATGAACCTGCTTCCGCTCAAAAAGAAAAAAGAAAAATCCCTCTTTGGTTGCCTAGACTTTCTTTCGTCTTCGCCGTGATAATGATTGCTACCCTCTATTTTGTTACAAACAATTCTAATATTGACTCTGTTAATAATTCACCTTCTTTTGCTGTTAATAATTCAGGAATTGAACAAAAGCAAATCATTCCCAAACCCGATTTATCCTATTTTTCACCAATTGCTGAAAATACAAATACTATAAAACCAATAAATAATTCACAGAAAGTTCTTGCTGCATCTGGGGATAATAGTTCACAAAACTCACAAATGATTTTAGAAGATTATGTTACTCTAACTGAGAGTGTTGATAATAATTCTTTATCTGATGCAACAATATCCAATTTGTTGGTTCAGACAATTGATTATAGTTCGATAGATGAAGAAATTGAAAATAATTATTCTAAAACAATAAATAATAATGAATCTTCGGGCTTTTCACTGTTTTCTATGTCCAGGACACAGGCTCTTTCGTCAACATTCGTTCCTGCAAACAACCAAATTAAGATAAATCAAAACACTACTATTAATCTATCATTTCTCGATAATTTTACTACACCTGTTGTTTTATCAACGCTTTATACGACTAACTCCATAAATAAAAATTCTAAAACAATTTCCTCACTCTCTCAAAGCATTGCGTACAATTGTTCTGAGGATGTAGCCCTTGGTATTGAGTTCGGCTATACCGAATATAACTACGACAGAACAACTATGATTAAAGTCCCTTTCAACAGCGGCTCTCTTAATTCAAAAGTTGAAATTGGAAATAGTCCCGACCAATCAGGTGAATATGTGTATATTCCAATTAATTTAGCTCAAAACTATCAGCAATATTGGATTTCCACATTCATAGATTATGATGTTTTCGATTACGATCGCATTTCGCTAAATACAAGAATTGGTGCGGGTTTATCAGGCAATGGGGCTATGTTCTATTCAAGACTTATCTCTGATATTGAACTTATCAACGGCGTTTATTTGAAATTTGGTGGCGAAATAAAATCATTCGAAGGTCTTACGCTCAATGCTAAAACAAAATATATTACAACTGGTTCATTGATTTATGGGATTAAATTAAAACTATATTGACAAATATTTCACATTTTTTATGTTTGATAATTTTTTTTTGTATATTTGAATAATGTATAAAAATACTTTAAATACTTTTACTAATAATTTAAGAGGTAGATAATGATTAAAAAATCTACTCTGTTTTTGCTTTTGACTTTTGCTTCTGCTTTATTGACTAATACTTTATTCGCAGAAGTAATGCCAAAACAGCTGCTCCCTGCTCCTGAACGCAATCTTAATATTCCTACCGTAGGAGCTGAGAATGCCAAATTTGTCAAGTCTAATTACAAATTGCAAGCTGATTCTAAATTCATCGTTTTCGATTCGCTTGCTAACGTCTATTCTTACGGAAATATGATGACTAACAAAGCTATCAAATATGAACCAAAAACTAATAAATTGGTAACAATCAAACGTGGTTTTATAGATAATGACCGCTATCCAACCTACTCAGGAAATAATACGAAAAATAATTTGTTTATCCGTGTTTCTGGCGACTGGGGGCAAACCTGGGAACCTGCAAAAATAGCTTATGATAAAACTGTTTCCAATTTTGATGAAGCACGCTACCCAAGTCTTCATCCATTTGTTTTCGAAGATGAATTAGCTGTTGGCTTTAATGCTTCAAGAGTAATCGAAAAACAAAGTGTGTGGACTGGACATATTGTAGGTTTCTGGAACGATAGCTACGGCTCTATTCCAATTCGCCACTCAAAAGATGTTGCAGGCTATCCTGGCTTGGAGTGGGGTATTGATTCTCGTGTTTATGCAAATACTTCTGAAGATGATGAGGGTTTCTACCATCTTATTGTTAGCCGAATTTCACCCACCAACAACCAGGATGTTGCTAACGCAAATCATATTGGACTGAGAAAAGTTATCGAACTAAGCGAAACTTCAATTCAACACATAATCCCAGATGCTTGGTCAAGTTCTAAATTCAGAACTACCGAACCAGGTTATCGTACAAATGAAGTCGTAGATTTCAAAGAATTTGGAAATGGTAATCTCTGCCTTGCTGTATTTGGTGGCTTCGAAGCTTATACAATTCAAAGAAATACTTTCGGTATTTCAATTTCAACTGATAAAGGTGATACCTGGTCTGAATTCATTCTTCTTCCCTGGAGTGTTGTAAATAACTTCATTACATCAAAAGGACATCCTGCTGATAGTGCTGTGTTTATTTACGACAATAAAGCTTTTACTACCTATGAATTGAACAACACTACTTTTATGTCCTTCGTTGCGAAGCTACACGCTTTCGGAACAGGTGAAACAGTTTCTTATGTTGTAGAAATCAATTATAATTACAACACAGGCGAATGGAAAATCTATCCAATTGCACAAGATATTGGCGGGTGGATTCTCTATCAGGATATAACAGACGCAAATAATCAACGAACTAACTGGAATGATAACGAACTTGATGTTGCTCGCACTGTCGATGGACGTTATCTTTTAGCTAAATGGGTCGGATTAATTGATTATGACCCTGAAAATAGTACGTTTAGAACAACAGACATTTTTGTTTCCGTCAGAAATACCTCCGAAAATTCCTGGTCCGCACCTATAAACATCACTCAATCTGATGAATTAGATAGAATGACTATGTTGCCTGATTTGATTCCTAACGATTTGAAAAAAGTCCCTATTTTCAAAATGGCAACTATTACCACTCCTGATATGACCGAACAACAAAAGTTCAACGAGCAATTCTATGGTGGTAAGGACCAATATCTTCTTGTTGGTAATTTCGACATTTCTGTTTCAAGCGTCGAAGATGAAGAACCTTGCAATTGTGAAGTGAAAATTCTTCACGTGAAACCAAATCCTATTTCATCTAATGGAACTTTGTCAGTTACTTTCTATATGCCCAAAGAAGATAAAGCAAACTTGACAATTTTTGATGCTACTGGTAGAATAGTTGATGATTTAAAGAAATACGATA
>JAKIZO010000040.1:15870-16128 GCA_022707965.1 Bacteroidota bacterium | reverse complement strand
CAAAAAAGATGTTATGGAGAAAGCTCAAACACTTGCTCGCTATAATAGTTACTACAACGACCCATCTCTTATCAATGATGAATTAAAAAAATTCCTCTCTGTTACGAAAGAAGACGTCCAACGTGTTGCCAAACTCTATTTTGGCACTCAAAATCGTGTTGTTCTTCAATATATCCCCAAAAAATCGAGCTAATAAGGAGATGAGAAATGAAAAAAATATTTGGATTATTAATATTATTTAGTGTTGTTATGACTAAT
>JAKIZO010000040.1:0-15860 GCA_022707965.1 Bacteroidota bacterium | reverse complement strand
TTCGTCCCGAACCTCTTCCCGAAAAAGAGTTCCAATTCCCAAATCATTCCACTCATAAGCTTCGGAACGGTCTTCGTGTGTTTGTTATCGAGGACAAAGAGCAACCAACAATTGCCCTCCGCTTGCTAATTCCAGGTGGAACATCTATGGACGGCAATTTGCCCGGCACTGCTGAACTAACCGCTGGTTTGCTCACAAAAGGTGCAGGCAAAATGACTGCTCTCGATATTGCTAAAACTATTGATGGCATTGGTGCTTCTATCTCTGCTCGTGCCAGTGGCGATGCTGTTATCGTTTCTGCCTCTGGCTTGAAAAAACACACCAATACTATTCTTGATGTCTTCAAAAATGTTGTCCTGAAACCTACCTTCCCTAAACAAGAATTGGAAAAACTGACCGAACAAATGATTGCAAACTTGCAATACGAAAAATCTCAACCAGAGCAAGTAGGGCAAACTCTTGCTCGCAAAGTTATCTATGGCGATGAGCATCCCTATGCTCTTAAAGCAAATGAAAACTCAATTCAAAAAATTAGCATAAAAGAAGTTCAAAACTATTACAACACTTATTTCATTCCTAATAATGCTACTCTGGCAGTGATTGGTGATGTTTCGGCGAAAGACATTATTCCCGAACTCGAAAAAGCCTTTGCCGATTGGAAGCAGGGCTCTATCCCTAAAATTAATATTCCCGAACCTAAACCTGAACCTTTGGGTGTTTATTTTATTCAGCGTCCCGCCTCCGAACAAACTACTCTCATTGTTACTAATCTTGCTGTGCCATATAAGCACAATGACTATATTACTCTCGACCTTGCCTCTAAAATTATAGGTTCGGGCTTCGGTGGCCGGCTTTTCCGCACTTTACGCGAAAAGTATTCCTTTACTTACACTCCCTGGGGTTATCTTACTACTTCTAAATATATCAACCGCTTCGCTTGTGGTGCAGATGTCAATAGTGAAAAAACAGATTCCTCCCTCAATGTTATTTTCGAGCAAATTGGCTCACTTGCAGAAGATGGTCCGACCGATGATGAACTCAATAGAATGAAACGCTTTATTATCGGACAATATAAACTTTCCTTCGAAAATTCCGATTTCGTTGCTTCTTTAATTCAAGAAGCTGATTTTATGGGCGTTTCGCTCGAACAATACAAAAATTACACTAAAATTTTGGAAGAAATTACACCAAACAACATTAGACACGTTGCCTATCAATATTTAAATCCTCAAAAGTCTCGAATTATTGCCGTTGGCGACCCATCTATTCGCCCTATGCTCGAAAAATTTGGCACTGTATTCGACTATAATATCGATTTAGAACCTCTTTCCGGACCAAAAGCAAAACTCGATGAAGTATCTCTATCCCCTATGGACCTCATAGAACGTCATCGTCGTGCTCTTGGTGGTGATGCTATCAATAATGTTCAATCAATCAAAAAAATTGCAAAGTCCAGGATTAATTTAGGCGGGCAGCTCATCAATGGTGAAATCACTCAGTTCATTAAATCACCCAACAAAATGTATATGAAACTTGATATGCAAATTATGCAGCAAGAAATTTGGATTGATGGAAATGAAGGTTACGTCAATGCTTTCGGCGAAACTTCTAAACTCGAAGGAATGATGCTTGAACAATTGATTTTCGAAGCAACACCATTCGCTACCTGCAAACTTCTTGATATGGGATACAAAGTTGAAATTAAAGGCAAAAAAAACGGTGAAATTATTGCTCTTGTTACCTCTCCAAGCAACATTCAATCTACATTCTATTTCGACGAAAATTCATATTTAGTGAATAAATACGAAACTGTTGAGCAAGGTCCACAAGGTCCTACACCTTTAACCGTTAAGTTCTCGAATTGGTCTTCTTTGAATGGGGTTAAATTGCCCGCCCGTGTCGAAAATATATCATCTATTATAACTATGATAAATGATTATAATTACGAGCTTAATGTTCCTTTCGATGATGAACTATTCAAACCACACAACTAATTGCCTTTGTTGTGATAAAAAGAAAAAGAGGCTGTCTCTCGAAGGGCAGCCTCTTTTTTTCACGAATTTGTTATCATTTAGATATTGATAATATTTCGAACCGATTGACACCCGCCGGCACTTTAACTTCAACAATATCACCAACCTTTTTGCCCATCATTGCTTTGCCCAGAGGGGAATTAACCGAAATCTTGTTCTGCTCAAAATCTGCTTCTTCCGCACTCACAAGTTTGTAAGTTACGGTTGCACCTGTGGCAAGATTTTTCATCGTAACATTTGATAGAATATACACTTTGTCGTCGGGAAATTCCTCAGCTTTAATTACCTGAGCTTTTGCAAGTATCTGGCTTAATTTGGCTATGCGCAGCTCTAAAAGTGCTTGTTCATCTTTTGCCGCATCATAGTCCGAATTATCCGACAAATCACCGTGAGAACGTGCCTCGGCTATTTTTTCGGCTATTTCTTTACGTTTATGGATTTGCAAGTAGCGAAGTTCTTCTTCTATCTCTTGCATCCTTTCCTTTGTTAAATAAATAATGTCAGACATTTTATCACCTTTATTATAAACAACTTACTTCTATCTTATCTTGTGAAGAATGTGTCCCATTTTTTCTTTTTTGGTTTTCAAGTAATTGTAATTAATGTCGTTCGGCTCAATTTCAATTGGAATTAACTCGACCACCTCAATCCCATAACTTTCTATACCGACGCGCTTTTTTGGATTATTAGTTATTAGTTTCATCTTCGTTACACCCAGATTGCGAAGTATTTGGGCGCCAATTCCATAATCTCTTGCATCAGGCGGAAATCCAAGTTGAATATTGGCTTCCTCTGTATCAAACCCCATCTCCTGCAAGGCATAAGCACGAATTTTATTTACCAGACCTATATTTCTTCCTTCCTGTCGCATATAAAGCACCACACCTTTACCCGCACTTTCTATCAGTTTCATTGAGTAGTGCAATTGCTGACCACAATCACAACGCAAAGAACCAAAAACGTCGCCCGTTAAGCACTCTGAATGCACCCGCACCAATACGGGTTCATCTTGTTCCCAGCTTCCTTTCACCAATGCAACGTGCTCTTTTCTATCGTAAACATTTTCGAAAGCATACATCTCAAATTCACCGTATTCAGTTGGTAAATACGCCTTCGCCACACATTGAACTAAACTTTCGCTTCTTAAACGATAAGCAATCAAATCTTTAACAGTAATTATTTTTAAATTATGCTTTTTTGCAAATTCCATAAGTTGGGGCATTCGCGCCATTGTTCCATCATCATTTATAATCTCGCAGATAACTCCGCACGGTTTCAATCCTGCTAACCTCATCAAATCAACAGATGCTTCGGTGTGCCCCGCTCGTCGCAACACACCTTCTTTCACAGAAATTAACGGGAAAATATGCCCCGGTCGCAGCAAATCCTGCGGCTTTGTGCGCGCATCTGCCAATGCTCTAATTGTTGCCGCTCTATCGAAAGACGATATCCCCGTTGTTGTGCCGTGTGCATAATCCACCGATACTGTGAATTTTGTCGAATGTATTGCTGAATTATCTCGCACCATTACATCAAGTTCCAGCTCGGCTGCTCGCTCTTCTGTAATTGAAACGCAAATCAGCCCACGCCCGTAATTCGACATAAAAGTTACAGTTTCGGGAGTGCAAAGCTCCGCCGCAGCAACAAGGTCGCCCTCGTTTTCCCGGTCCTCGTCGTCGGCAACAATTACCATTTTGCCGTTTGCGAGGTCCTCCAACGCTTCTTCGATTGTATTTATTTTGTATTCCATACTTTTATATAGATAAAAAAATAAATCTTTCATCTACTATGATGAAAGATTTAAATATTAATAAATATTATTTACAGTTTTGCTGTAATTGCGTGTTTTTCAATTTTAATTTTTGTATTTTCAGCTATTTGTAATACTATTGTTTTGTCATCTATTTCTGTTATTGTTCCGTGTATTCCCGCAGAAGTAACTACTTTATCGCCTTTTTTCAGACTTGCAAGCATATTCTGATGCTCTTTCTGACGCTTCGTCTGTGGGCGTATCATAAAGAAATACATTATCAAAATCATAAATACAAAAAATATTATTGTAGGAAGAAAACTTCCTGCTCCACCTTGCTGACCACCCGGTGGAGGTGCGAACATTAGCAAATTTGCCAATTCTAACATACTTCAGCCTTAATTTGAATAGTGAATAATTACTTTTTAAAAATGTAATATAATTATTTTTTTTCTAAATAACTACTTAAAAATTTTTCTTTCCATTGACGAAATTCTCCCGCAAGTATTTTTTCGCGGGCGGTTCTCACCAACCATAGATAGAACCTTATATTTTGCCTTGTTGCTAAAATTAACCCCAATATTTCTTTTGCAATAAACAAATGCCGCAAGTACCCAAGTGTATAATCCTCAACGTCGGCAAAAGCTGGGTCAATTGGTTCGTCCGAATACTTATATTGTTGATTTCTGATGTTTATTTTGCCCTTTGTTGTAAAAAGCTGTCCGTTCCTTGCGTTTCGAGTTGGAAGAACGCAATCGAACATATCTACTCCGCGCTCAATTGCTTCAAGTATGTTCTCAGGTGTCCCAACGCCCATCAAATAACGTGGTTTTGTTGTCGGCAGAATTTCTGTTGTTAAATCTGTAAGCTCATACATTAGTTCAGTTGGCTCGCCGACGGATAGTCCGCCTATCGAAAAACCATCAAAATCAAACTGCGTTACTCTTTCTGCATATTCTTTTCTCAAATTTGCAAACATTCCGCCCTGGCAAATTGCAAACTGAAACTGCCTATGTTCCCACATCTGCGGTATTGATTTGAAAGCCTCGTGGCTTTCCAACGCCCAGCGATACGAAAGTTCCATCGAACGTCTTGTATATTGTTCGTCCGCTCCATAGGGGACGCACTCATCAAGCACCATCATTATATCCGAACCTAATATCTTTTGAATTTCAACCACCTTCTTTGCCGAAAAAAAATGCCGCGAACCATCTATGTGCGAACGAAATTCCACCCCTTCGTCCGAAATTCTGCGTAAATCTTGCAACGAAAACACCTGATAACCACCGCTATCAGTCAGTATTGCTCTATTCCAGCGAATAAACCTGTGCAACCCGCCGAAATGTTTTATTGCCTCTATCCCGGGACGCAAATAAAGGTGGTGTGTGTTTCCAAGAATTATTTTAGCATCGAGCTCTATCAGATTTCTTTGCTCCAATGCTTTCACTGTGCCCTGCGTGCCTACAGGCATAAAAATAGGCGTCGGTATATCACCATAGTCTGTGTGCAAAATACCGACGCGAGCTTTTGTCTCTGCGTCGGTTTTTATCAATTCGAAAAAAATCATATCTCTTAATTAATTATATAACATCAAAACCACAGAACGGACGTAGCACTTCTGGAACAAGCACGTGCCCATCTTCTTGCAGATAATTTTCCAGTATTGCGACCATTATTCGCGATGTGGCAAGACCGCTGCCATTTAATGTATGAACAAACTCTGGTTTTGCGTCGGGTGTCCTCTTGAAACGAATTTGTGCCCTGCGCGCCTGAAAATCTTCAAAATTCGAACAACTTGATACTTCCAGCCATTTTTCTTCGCCCGAAGCCCACGCTTCCAAATCATACGTCTTCGCACTTGAAAAACTTGTATCGCCCGAACACAGCAAAATCACACGATAGGGAAGACCTAATGCTTTCAAAATCGCTTCCGCTTCGCCAACAAGTCCTTCCAGTCTTTCATACGATTCTTCGGGCTTTGTGAAATTCACCATCTCTACTTTATTGAACTGATGAACGCGTAAAAATCCACGTGTCTCTTTGCCGTAGCTTCCTGCTTCTCGACGAAAACAAGGTGAATAGCCCGCATACTTAATCGGTAAATCTTCGCCACGAAGGATTTCGTTGCTGTGATAATTTGTTATTGGCACTTCTGCCGTTGGTATTAAGTAAATATCGTCTGTTTCATCGTGATACATATCTTCTGCCATTTTAGGTAGCTGCCCCGTTCCAAACATTGAATTGCGATTGACCACAAACGGTGGCATAAGTTCCGTATAGCCGTGATGTTCTATATGATAATTAATCATAAAATTAATCAAAGCTCGCTCTAATTTAGCACCTTTGCCAACGTAAAAAGCAAATCCACCGCCCGTTACCTTCGCACCACGCTCGAAATCAATTATGCCCAGTTCCTTTGCTATTTGCAAATGGTCTTTCTTGATTTTTTGCGGTTTCAGCTCGCCCCACGAACGAACAACTTTGTTTTCTTCTGCACTTTTCCCAATCGGAACGCTCTCGTGAACCATATTCGGTATTCTTATAAGAACCTGCTGAATTGCCTCTTCAATATTGCGAAGCTCGTCATCAAGCTCTTTTATCTTGTCGGATACCACTCGCATCTCTTCAATTTTATCGTCAGCAGGTTGCTTCTGCTTTTTGAGTTCTGCAATTTCTTTCGAAACAACGTTCCGTAAATTTTTCAGTCTCTCTACTTCTTGAATTACTGAACGTCTTTTTTCGTCAAGTCTTGGTATTTCTGTTACATCAGCACTTTCATTTTTATTGATAATATTTTGCCGAACAAGTTCAATATTATCGCGAACAAATTTTAAATCTAACATATTTCTCAAATTTTTGTTAAACAATAAATACAAAATTATATAATTTTTTTATACTTAATTGTTTTTTATTATACTCTTGCGAACCAATAGGATATTTTCATCATAAAAGAATGGTTGGCTTTTCTTCCTAATAAATCAGAAAAATCGTCCAATTTTATTTCTCTATAATTATCATATTTTGCATCATTTACCTGCCAGACTAAATAAAACTGCGAGCCAGGCAAAAATTCCCATCTTATTACTACGCTCGAACGAAAAGACTTGAAATGGAAATCCTGCTTGCCAAGAACGAAACTCTCATCTCCATCTGAAATCTTATAATAATTCCCCTCATCTTCAATCGATGTTCCAGGATATTTCCCGTATACCTTTAATGTATAATTTCTTCTATTCTGAACTTCCCCAAACGACAAATATTTCCCGTTCGTAAAATATGGTGCAAAATACGATTCTAACGTGAAATCAGGGGAAATAGCATAATTAAATCTAAATGATGTTGATAAAGTATTTTGCTTGATTTCTCCAAATATATAGCGTTTATAATAAGTCGCAGCGTTATTGCTTGCACGAGAACCTAAGTATATATTGGGGTCAGTTTCGTCCGTATAGGAAATTCCGAAACTAAATTTGCTCCTATCAAAATTATGATATAAAGACGTTTCAATACTTGAATATTCAGAATTATCCAGTCCCCACGAATAGTTATAATCAACACTAAACTGCATCGGTCGGGACCAATCACTGCTAAAACTACTGTAAAAATTGTAAGATGGGGAAAGTGCAACCATCATTCCGCCACGAGTTTTTGTATCGCTGAAATAATGCGGTAGGTAGTAGAAACCGCCTGAAACAGAATATTTATTCAAAAAAGTAACTCCATACGACATTCCAATAGTGTGTTGTATCTTCTCATAATCCCAATTCATTATGTAACTTGAATATGTGTTTAAATAGTATGAATATAGATAATCACCTGGTTTGTTCTCTCGATAAGTAATTCCGAAGTAGAATTTATGCTCGTCGGCGTGCTGCAGCCTACCAAAATCGTTGAAATTCAATCCAGGCGATTCTGTATAGTATTCAGCAGTCCAAATCCAGTGTTCACCCGCAATTTTCTTAAATCCAACTCTTCCCAGTATTCCCACAAGCCATCGAGCATTTGTATCAACTGATAAATGTTTTGCATCAGGTCTCTGGAAGTTTTGTGTTATGCTTTTTTGAACAATTGTTATTCTTTCTTTTGTGCCATTTATTGCCGAAAATCCAAAATTCCCATAAAACGAATAGGTTTTGTCGAATAAGAATATATTCCAGTCTATTCCACCCGAATATGCAGCAGCATTATAGTATTTGTGCAAATGTATTTCGTTATTTTGACGGTTCACCGCTGTTAGAATAGCACCAAAAAACGACCCCGAAGCGTCCAACTCTTTCTGAGCGCGCACAACGCTATATAGTGAATAAGGTGAAGCAACCGTTTGCGTCTTCTTTTGCAATAATGTGTCATAATCTTTCGCATATTCTTTGTCGACAAATGCCGTTAGTGCTGCAAAAGACCATCCATCGGACGAACGTCCGGTAATTTTCGCTGCCCCAAGTATAGTTGAAAATTGTGGATTATTAGAATATTGCGAATAAAGTTTATATGCGGGTGGTGCGCCAATGCGTCGGGAATAGTAATACTCTGCATTTGTATTTTTAAATAATTTATCTCCTTCTATAAAAAATGGTCTCTTTTCATCGTAGTATATCTCAAACTCAGTTAAATTTACCACCGATGGGTCTGCTTCCACCTGCCCAAAATCGGGATTAATTGTCGCATCAAGCGTTACATTTGGTCCAAATCCCATTTTAAAATCTACTCCAACTGACTTTTTCCAATCCCACTCTTTAATATATGGATGATTGCTCGCTATATCCGGCTTTCTTTCCAAGGTGGTGCTAATATAAGGCAATATTTCAATCCTTCGGGTTTTGCGAATTCCCTCAATCCCAACAAGTTTCCCAAAACGTGATGCCCAACCTGACTGACTTTTCGGTATCATCACCCAGTAGATGTCTTCTTGTGTCGTTGGCGTGTATTGATTAATGTTCAAGCCAAACACCAGAGTATCCTCATCGGGAAAACGTAGCTGACTGAAAGGTATCGCATATTCAGCAGTCCAGCCAAGACTATCGATGTTTGTCCGAGCCTCCCACACAGGATTGTAGTTGTAATCTCGGTCGCCTTCGTTGTCTGTTGCGTGATAGTAGTCTGCTCTTACACCCGTTGCAGTTACTGCGAAACTAACCGATGTTTGCTTATTATTATATGTATCCAATATAATGATTATTCTCTCGGAATTGCTCATATTGTCTCTTCTCGAAACATAAGCCTGTATTTTTTCGGGGTTCTTTCGCTCCATTCTTGCCCCGATGTATAAATAATCTTCGTCGTAGAGAAATCTAACATCAATTCTTTCGCTTGGAGTGCCACCTTCGACCGGCTCTTTTGTTGTAAAATCAGATATTGGGATTGCCCTGAACCAATCTTCTTCTGTCAGTTTCCCGTCTATACGAATTTCCCCTTCTCTTTTATTCGCAATTGCTATTTTCTCCGCCGAAAAAGCAAATTGAGTTGAAAATATTATTACTATCAATATTATTGCAATTCTTCTCACAAATCCTCAAATACTATTATTCAATTTCAAGACTATTACATTTTTGTAATTGTAAAAGTTACTAAAAAAATACATAACAATTATAACATTTACCTAAAAATATATATAAAAAAAGAGACCATTAGTTGGTCTCTTTCTCTTTTTGTACCGGGAGAGGGATTTGAACCCCCGACACACGGATTATGATTCCGTTGCTCTAACCACCTGAGCTACCCCGGCATAAATTTGGACTACAAAATTAATTATTCTTCCTCTAATAAACAAATAATTTTATGAACTTTCTAACATTTTTTTCAATTCATCTCGTATTTTTGCAGCTGTCTCGTAATCTTCATCTTTTATCGCTTTCTCTAATTGCTCTTGCAATATATCAATTCTGCTTTTGGGTTGTTGCGGTTGCTCCACCTGTTGCATCTTCTCGGACTTTTTAATCTTTTCGAACTCATCGTAATCTTCATCAGACGCTTCTTCCTTTTCTTCACCCTGTGGGCTTACTCCCGTCTCTTGCAATACCTCTGCATTAACATATATTGGGCATCCCACCCGCACCGCTATTGCAATAGCATCGCTCGGTCGTGAATCTATCTCTATTCCCAAATCTTCGAACACCAGCTTCGCATAAAATGTTCCCTCGACTATATCCGATATTATCACCTCCGTCAGCGTTGCTCCCATCTGGTCAAGTATGTTCTTTATCAAATCGTGCGTCATTGGTCGCGGTGGAGTAACCCCTTCCATTTCGAGGGCTATCGCTTGCGCTTCGAACGCCCCGATGATTATCGGCAATCGACGCTCACCATCTACTTCCTTCAATATTAACGCATACGCATTGCTCGCTGCCGGCGACGCTGATAATCCCAATACTACTAATTGAACCTTTTCCATTTTCATCCTTATTTAGCGTTGTTATTAATTAAATTGACACAATTACTTAATAATTATTTTATTATGCTTGCAAAAATAATAATTTTTCGTCCAATCCTGGAATTCCTGTTTTGCTTCATTTTGTTTTTTTTATCTAAAAATTTCGTAATTTTATATTTCTAAATAATTTAAATTAGCAAATTATTTTTTTGGAGAAGAAAATGGTCGACAGAGAATTATATGCAATCATATTAGGCGTTTCGAGTGGTTTTGGTCGTGCTTGCGCAATCGAACTTGCTCGAATTGGCTACAACATCTACGGTGTTCATCTCGATACGGGCTCTAACAAAGAAAAAGCGGAAGAATTTCGTCGTAGTCTCGAACATCTCAATATCAAAGCTAAATTTTTCAACGTCAACGCTGCCGACGATGCTAAACGCAAGGAAGTTATCGAAGCAATCAAGCAGGACAAGGAAAACAACCCCAACCACGTGCTTCGCGTTCTCATTCACTCACTCGCTTTTGGTGCTATTGGTCCCTTCTTTTCGGAAAATCCCGGCGATATGCTCAACAAACGCCAAATCGAAATGACTATGGACGTTATGGCTAATAGCCTCGTCTATTGGACGCAAGATCTCTTCAAAGCAAAACTTCTTGCAGAAAATTCCCGCATCTTCGGGCTTACAAGCATCGGCTCGCAACGTGCTATGGCTAACTATGGTGCTGTTTCTGCTGCAAAAGCTGCTCTCGAAGCTTACATCCGACAAATTGCTGTCGAACTCGCACCTTACAAAATCACTGCCAATGCTATTCTTGCAGGGCTTACGGATACCCCTGCTGCTCAGAAAATCCCCGGCTTTGCTAAAATGCTCCAACACGCAAAGCAACACAACCCATTCAACCGCAATACCGTCCCCGAAGACGTTGCCCAAGCTATTTCCTTGCTTATCGACGAAAAATTCTACTGGATTACCGGGCAAACTATCGGCGTCGATGGCGGTGAAAATATCCTTAACTTTATCGAAACCACCTAATTCTGTGATAATGTTCTTTATTTATTAATAATTGAAGGAATTCTATGTTTGAATTAGTTTTTACAGAAGAACAAAAAATGCTTCGCGATATGGTTCGCGATTTTGCTACAAACGAACTTAAACCTATTGCTGCTAAAATCGACGAAGAAGAGGCAATTCCCGAAGAAATAATAAGAAAAATAGCCGAACTCGGGCTTCTTGGTGCTCCATTCCCAATTGAATATGGTGGCAGCGGCTTCGGCGAAATGGGCTACTGCATTATCCAGGAAGAAATTGGTCGTGCGTGCCTTTCCACTGCTACTATGATTGGCGCTCACGTCTCCATCGGCACCAACGCAATCTATATCGGTGGCAGCGAAGAATTAAGGCAAAAATACGTTGTCCCCTGCGCTCAGGGCGAAAAAATTGCTGCCTTTGCTCTTACCGAATCCAAAGCCGGTTCCGATGCTTTCGATGTTAGCACACGTGCCGAACGCGACGGCGACCACTGGATTCTCAACGGCGAAAAAATGTGGATTACCAACGGTCCTTTTGCCGATGTCTTCTCTGTGTTCGCTCGCACCAATCGCGGTATTACCGCTTTCGTTGTCGAAAAAGGTACCCCTGGCTTCTCTGCCGGCGCCCCCGAAAAGAAAATGGGTATTCGCGGTAGCAAAACCTCCACGCTTACTTTCGACAACGTCCGCGTTCCTCACGAAAACATAATTGGCGACGAAGGTCGCGGCTTCCTTATCGCTATGAAAACCCTTGACGCGGGTCGCCTTGGGCTCGGTGCTGCTTGCCTTGGTGCTTGCAAAGAATTGCTCGAAATGTCCGTCCGCTATGCCAAAGAAAGAAAGCAGTTCGGCGAACCTATCGCAAACTTCCAGGCTGTTCAATTTATGATTGCTGAAATGGCTACTCTTATATATCAGGTCGAATCTCTTGTTTATCGCACT
The DNA here is from genome assembly GCA_022707965.1 of Bacteroidota bacterium. Lineage (GTDB taxonomy): Bacteria > Bacteroidota > Ignavibacteria > Kapaibacteriales > UBA2268 > JAKIZO01. Next base: position 3,738 of record JAKIZO010000040.1, on the reverse strand, counting down.
GCTACCCTCTACGACAAAGGCACTATGCTTTCCCGCCAATCTGCTATGGTTAAGCTCGTTGCCAGCGAAGCCCTCGATAAATGCGTCGATTACGCTATGCAAATCCACGGCGGTATGGGCTATTCTCGCGAACTTCCCGTCGAACGCTTCTATCGCGATTCACGTATCAATCGTATTTTCGAAGGTACTACCGAAGTCCAGAAATTAGTTATTGCTCGCGATGTTATCAAACGCAATGGCGTAATCTAACATAAATTTCTTTTAATTAAGAACATTCGCATTTCTTAATCCTGAGGCTGTCCCGATGAGGGTCAGCCTCTTTGTTCTTTCCTGGGGCTGTCTTACGAAATCGTAATTCTCCGAAAAATACTTGGTAGTTCAGACATTCCTGTCTGAATATTTGTAATGATTATGTCTGAATATTTGAAATGATTTTTATCAGAATATTTGCAATGCTTATGTCAGAATATTTGCAATGACATTCCTGTCTGAATATTTGAAATGCTTTTTTCAGTATATTTATAATGATATCAATTTCAAACAATTAACTTTTATAAACAAGAATCTACCGTCATAGCAATCACAGACAGGAATGTCTGTGCAACATATTTATTTCATATTGCTTTTTTTCTATCTTGATTAATACAAATAACTTATTTTATATTTTATCTTTTATTTCAATTTTTTATTTTCGTAAAATTGAAAATAATTTTGTTCGTCAAACTATTTGCAGGGTCGGCGGGCAGCCGCGTTTGCCTTCGGGCAAATGAGGAAAGTCCGAACTCCATAGAGCAGTGCGCTTCGTAACGCGAAGGCAGCGAGCCCCGTCCGGGCAAGCTGACGGAAAGTGCAACAGAAAGCAAACCGCCCGACGCTCGCAAGCGCGCCGGGTAAGGGTGAAACGGTGGGGTAAGAGCCCACCAGCAGCGGGGGCAACTCCGCTGGCTCGGCAAACCCCGCACGGAGCAAGACCAAATATGAATATGCTCGCCTTCGATGGCGACCGGGTTGCTCGCCCGGGTGCTTCATTCGCCGCATATTCGGGTGGGTCGCTTGAGGGGAATGGCGACATTCCTCCCAGATAAATGGTTGCCTCCGAGCCTTGTGGCTCGCAGACAGAATTCGGCTTATAGCCGGCTCTGCTTTTATTTTTATTATCTCTTATGAGGTTGATTTATGAAACTACCCGATGACCCTTTTATTCTTGAACTGCTTCCTGAATTTGTCGATACCTGGATTGCAGACATCGACGAGCAATATTCCAAACTTGTCGACGAAAAAAACTCCCAAGACCTTTACCGTCTTGCCCACACACTCAAAGGTTCCTGCTTCCAGTTCGGGCTTGATGATATTGCAAACCTTGGTATCGAACTTATGGGTTACGCAAAAGAAGGTAATTGGGACAAAGCTCTGTCGCTCAAAGAACCTATACGCAACCTTTTCGTTGAAATGAGAAACTTTTTAGTAGAAAAGGGAATTGTTCAGTAATTTTTTAGTTGTTTAATCTATTATTGTTTGTTTTTTTATCATTATTTTTTTAATTTACGTTATGCAGGTAATGCAATTTGTTCTTTGTTTAGTTGAAGTTAAATAAAATTAAATTTATTAAAATAAAATTAATTTTTGTACATTTTGGTTTTTTTGGCATAGTTGTTATTTGTTTTTTGTTTGTTTTTTAGGAGTTCGAATTATTAGTTTTTATATGTTTAAAATATTATTTTAAAATTATCGTATCAGTAATTTTGTTAAACTAAAAGGAGTATTTTTTGGTTTCTCTTTACTCATATTTATTCAAATTCCTTTCTTATTTTATTTCAATAAAATTCCTCATTTCTTTCAAAGGAATTTTCCTTTCATTCAAGAAATTCATTTTGGCGAATAATAATTTTGTTTTATCCACAATTTTAGGAGAAACGTTATGAAACGTTTTCTAACGTGCTTCATAGCGGCTTTTGCACTTCTGCTTCTGGCAGTGGAAGCCTCTTTTGCCCAAACGGCTCCATCTGTGCAAGCTCGCTATGTCGCTTTTTCCAATATTACAACCTCCCAGGCTCGGGCTTCCTGGATTAATGGCAACGGCGTCGGCCGCATCGTTGTCATTAGAACAGACAACACCTGGGACGCTACCAATACGGCTCTGGCTTCCATTACATCGGCATTCAACGATGTTAATGGTAATCGCACAGACGTTAATATCCAGGAAATTGGTACCACCGGCTCCTACGTAATTGATGTTGTTACGGGGGCTACTCGTGTTTCCAATTTCTCAAATCTTTCTTCGGGCACCACTTATTACGTAAAAGTTTACGAATACAACGCAAGTGGTACTTCGAGAGCTTACAAAACTACTGATGGCAACAACAACCCTCGCTCATTCGCTACTACTGGCACTCTTTCTGCTCCAGTAATTACAAGTGATAGTATTATTGTTGATAATAATAATAACACTGCCCTAATTAAATGGGGCTCTGTCCCCGGTGCATTGGGCTATGCCCTCGACATTCAATACTATTATGGTTCAAATTGGAACACCCTTTCCGAATACAACAATATAGATGTTGGCAATGTCACCTCTTGGGAAGTTTATCTGCCTATTGCTGTTGGAACCGACAACTACCGTGTTCAACTTCGTGCTTATGCTGGTTCTGTTACATCCGCAGATACAATACAGACCTTTACTATCACTACCTCTATGCCTCCAAAATTCTTGGCGGGCGACTCTCCTTCGTTAACTGAACAAACCGGGCCTAACTATGGCTTCTACGATATTACTCTTACTTTCGATCAAGCCGTGTATAGTGTAAACGATGGCACTGGTGCATTAGCAACTTCTGATTTCGCTGTTTACGCTCCAACTTCTGGTGATGATGCATCTTCGAAAGTTGTTATTACTGCAGTTTCGCACACTGCTGGTAGCCAAACAGCTACTATAACTGTAAGATTCAATAATAGAGTTACATCTACCGAAAAATTCCGTATCGGTCCAGCAAATGCTACATCCATTTATAGTGGAGTTATTGCTCCATCTTCGACTGGTATTCCTATGGATGTTTCTTTGCAAACTACCAAAGGCGGGCAATATTCCGCCGATATCACTTGTCCAGATGCAAGCGTTCTGAATACAACTGATAATATCGCTTTCGAAACTATTCAAAAAGCTATAGATGCCGGAACTACAGCCGCAGGCGAAACCATCCAGCTGAAAGATAATACTACCTATAGTGAAAATGTTACTGTAAATAAAGCAGTAACAATCACCGACCAAGGCGTAACCAATGCAACAGTTACTGGAACCTGGACTTTGGGTGGCGCCTCGGATGTTGATTTATCCACCAATACAATAACTATTTCCGGATTGGCATTCGATAATAGCAATGTAACAAACTCCATTGTTTTAGCAAATGTTTACAATGGAACAGTTTCTATTCAAGGAAATACTTTCTATTTATATGCTTCGAAAAATGCTATTTCGGTGCAATCCAATCGGGGAACTGGTGCTTTAACTGCATTAAATATTGGAACAAGTGCACAAAACACATTTAGCGGTGCATTTACTGGTGCCAATGCAATTTATTTTAATGATGATGGAACTGGATCCAATGGTATTACTGCAGTTTCGGTGCAACAAAACACATTCCCAACATCAAATGCACTTGCTATCGCATTCGAAAATGTTGATTTAACATCATATTTACCACCTATCAGCTTAGGCTCTGGCAACACCAACTCGGATGGAAT
>JAKIZO010000003.1 GCA_022707965.1 Bacteroidota bacterium | reverse complement strand
GGGGCGAATTGAGGAAGGTATGAAAGCTATCATTACTCCGGGCGCCTTATTTGAAGCATTTGGCTTTACTTACTTTGGTCCTTTCAATGGTCATAATGTTATTAAACTGGTTAAAATACTGAGATTAATTAAAGAACTTAAAGGTCCAATATTTCTGCACGTAATGACACAAAAAGGAAAAGGATATGGTCCTGCTGAATGTGATATTCATAATTTGCACGCTATCGGCAAAATAGACAAAGAAACAGGAAAATCTTTGTCTGAAAAGCCAAGCATTCCACTTTATCAAGATGTCTTCGGTGAAACTATGGTGGAACTATGCAAGCAAAATGAAAATATTATCGCTATTACTGCTGCGATGTGCGAAGGGACTGGTCTCGACAAACTCAAAGATGTTATGCCCGAACGAGTAATCGACGTAGGTATTGCAGAAGGACACGCAGTAACATTTGCCGCCGGATTAGCCATTCAGGGCGTTCTACCAGTTGTAGCAATATATTCGTCTTTCTTGCAACGTGCTTACGACAATATTATTCACGATGTAGCACTACAAAATTTGAAAGTTATTTTTGCTATCGATAGAGCAGGTCTTGTCGGTGCCGATGGACCAACTCATCACGGTGTGTTTGATATTTCTTACCTGCGAACAATCCCCAATCAAATTATTGCTGCTCCAAAAGATGAACAAGAACTACGTGACTTGCTTTTCTCCGCAATTTATCATTATCCCGATGCTCCGATTGCCATTCGCTATCCACGTGGTTTTGCACAAGGTGTCCCGAAAACACCGATGAAACACATCCCGCTGGGAAAATCAGAAACTTTAAAAGATGGGGAAAATTTAGCAATTCTTGCATTCGGGAAAATGGTAAGTTATTCTATCAAAGTTGCTGAAATGCTCGAAAAAGTGGGAATTTCTGCTGCTGTCGTAAATGCTCGCTTTGCAAAACCACTCGACAAGGATATGCTAAAAGATGTACTAAGCCGCTTTGAATTTATCGTTACTGTGGAAGAAGGGCAAAAAATCGGTGGTTTTGGCTCTGCTGTGCTTGAATTCGCAAACAACATCGGCATAAAATCAAATATTCTTGTGTTGGGGATTGAAGACAAATTTATAGAGCACGGCACTCAGGAAGAATTATTAGAAGAAATTGGTTTAGAAGAAAAAGGAATCTACAAACGAATAGTTGATTTTTTAGAGAATAATCATCAATTTGCCCAAAACGAAAAATATTATTTTACTCAAAAGTAAAAAAATGTTTTGCTATTTTACAATTATTCTTTAATTTTGTACTCTATTTTATTGTGAGCAACAATAAAATACAAAAAATGACCCCGTAGCTCAGGCGGTAGAGCATTTGACTTTTAATCAAAGGGTCGCGCGTTCGAGTCGCGCCGGGGTCACAGCGAAGCCTTGACATTAGCAAGGCTTTTTTGATGAAATCGTTCATTGATAATTGGTGAATTTTTTATTTGCATAAAATAAAAAAAAACGATAATTTTGTATTCCTAACTTGATGTATGACTGGGACGTCGCCAAGCGGTAAGGCACCGGATTTTGGTTCCGGCATTCGTAGGTTCGAATCCTGCCGTCCCAGCATTTTTAATTTAAACTTTGTTCTATGCACGATTTTAAAATAGCATCGGGACGTTCTAACAAGTTGTTAGCTGATAAAGTTGCAAACCATCTCGGATTGGAGCTCTCTGAAACTCTTGTGCGTAATTTTAGCGATGGCGAAATCTGGGTTAAATTCAACGATAACGTCCGTGGTGTTGACTTGTTCATAATCCAATCTACTTTCGCTCCTGCCGATAATATTCTTGAACTGTTGATGTTAATCGATGCAGCTAAGCGGGCTTCTGCTAAACGCGTTACAGCTGTTATTCCATATTTCGGATATGCACGGCAAGATAGAAAAGATCAGCCACGTGTTGCTCTGACAGCTAAGCTTATAGCTAATTTGCTCGAACGTGCGGGTGCCGATAGAATTATCACTATTGACCTGCATTCCTCGCAAATACAGGGCTTTTTCGATATTCCTATGGACCATCTTTACGCATCGCCTGTTCTAATTCGTCAGCTAAAAAAAATGGGGCTCGATAATGTTACTTTCGCTGCTCCTGATGTTGGTGGTGCAAAGACTGCTCGTTCCTATGCGAAGCGTTTCGGTGGCGATTTAGTCCTTGTTGATAAAAGACGTCCTCAGCATAATGTTGCTGAAATTATGCACATTATTGGTGATGTCAAAGATAAAAACGTAGTGATTGTTGATGATATGATTGATACGGGAACCACTTTTGTCAATTGCGCTGAAGCTCTCAAAGATAAAGGTGCGCTGCATATTATTGGTGTTTGCGTTCATCCAGTTCTTTCAGGTAATGCTCTGGACAAAATAGATGCATCAGACGCTGTTTCGAAAGTGTTCGTAACTGATACCATTCCACTGAAACGCCATTCTGATAAAATCGAAATCGTTTCTGTTGCTGAATTGCTTGCAGAAGCAATTATCAGGACTCACGACAATCGTTCTATTAGCTCACTGTTTGAAATTGAAAGATAAATTTTATAAATGAGGTTCATTATGAAAGAAATTATTCTTAAAGTTAAAAAAAGAGAAGTTGGGAAGACAAGTCTTAATAAAATTCGCAAAGAAGGACTTATTCCTGGCGTTTATTATATCAATGGCGAACCAGGTATTCCTGTTGCTACTGATTTCCTTTCACTTCGCAACATTGTTTATACTTCGTCAACTAAATTGATTAAGCTTCAAATTGAAGGCGAAGAACAAACAAAAGATTGCGTTCTCAAAGATGTGAAATTCCATCCCGTTACAGACCAAATTCTCCATTTCGACTTGCTTGGGCTTAATCCAGTGAGAAAACTTACTGTCGAAGTCCCAGTTATTGTCAAAGGGCAGTCCGTTGGTGTTCGTAAAGGTGGTAAATTACAACAATCATTGCATAAAGTAACGATCAAATGCTTGCCTCAGCATTTAGTTGACGCTCTCGAAGTTGATGTAACTAACCTTGATTTAGGAAAATCGCTTCATATTCGTGACTTGTCTCTTGAAGGCATTGAATTTGTAGTTCCTGGGGACACAATCATTGTAGTATGCAAAGTTCCTCGTGGTGTTCAAATCAGTGCAGAAGCAAATGCATAATCAAAATTTTTTTGATAAAAAACGCCTTGAACATCAATCAAGGCGTTTTTTTATATTCCCACGCCAAAACCTATTCCATAGACTAATCCAACTTTGCTACCGACAATATCGGCATTGATTGTTGGCGAGATCGAGAAATTTTCAATGTGAAATGAAAAATTACCACCGAACCTCAACAAAAATTTCACCTTGCTTGTGGAATGTATTTCGTCGATGATTTTTGTATGCAAATCTCTATAAATAATTGATGGGGCTATGTGAAATTGTACTTCTTCCCAAGGCTTTACACTAAGCAAACCACCGAAAATCGCTTCTGTGTGTTTACCGAATGCCCCTTCGATAAAACCACCAACTCCGATAATTGCTCCACTATTATTAAAACGATATGTATAGTCAATACCTGTGGATAAACTAATTTCTCCGTTGCTTAAATTTGATAACGCTCCTAATAATAGTCCTAAGTGGTGGTTATAATTATGCATTTGCTGAACTTCTTCATCTTCAATCACTTCGAACCAATTATCCTGTGCATATAATTTATGAGAAATACAGGCAAATATTGTAATAAACACTGTAATGAATAATGCTTTTTTCATTACGATTTTCCATTTATTTCAAAAATCACTATTTTTACAACAAAGTTTATACCAATTTTTATGAAAAGAAAAGTAATAATTGTCGGTGCTGGGATTGCGGGTATAAATGCTGCAATAATACTGGCAAAAGCTGGAATAGAAGTTCGATTATTTGAAGCAAAAAAAAATATTGGTGGTAGATGTTTCTCTTTTACTGATAATTCAACAGGGGACGTAATTGACAATGGGCAGCACATTTTTATTGGTGCATACAACAATTTTTTTGACTTGCTTCGAAATTTAAACACTTTCGATTTACTCAAACCACAATCCAATTTCGAGATTAACTACATTGATAAGAAAGGTTCTGACAAATTGGCAACAAATCTATCTTGTGGGAAATTACCACTGGCTCTTGCATTGTTTAATTTTCGAAAGCTGGACTTCAAATCAAAAATTTCTATCGTTCTGCTTATTCTAAAAATCAACAATGTTCGTATTGATAATGAAATTAGTTGCCTTGATTTTTTACGTCAGAATTTGCAAACTGAATTAGCAATTAAATATTTCTGGGAACCACTTATTTTAGCCACATTGAACCAATCTGTCGAAAAATCGCCAGCATCTATTTTTGTGCAAGTAATAAAAATTATGTTCCAGAATGTCCAGAATGCTAAAATCTATTTTTCTTCGGTTCCTTTGAGCAAATTGATTGAACCAGCACATTATCTACTACAAAAATACAATTCTGAAATAATTACAAACACAGAAATCACGAAATTAGATGTAGTCAATAACATTATCGCAAATTGTTATGATAAAGTAGGTCAGGAATATAATGCCGATGCTTATATTCTTGCTCTTTCTTTTGATAGATTAGCCCGAGTGTTCAGTAATAGCGGAATTAGTGCTGATTTTCAAACATATTTTGAGTTTTCTCCAATAATATCACTTTATATTTGGACAAAGACTAAACTTGATTGTTCTGAAATAAATGCTCTGGTTGGAACACAATCTCACTGGTTATTTGATTTAACAAAAATTTACAATTCTGTTAGTTCAGGATACTCTCTATATACAGTAACTATCAGTAATGCGAAGGAATTATGTAGATTGCCACATTCTGAAATCTCAAAAACAATTATTGAGGAACTGAATTATCTTGGACTTATAAAAAAAACAGAGGATATTGTTCACACAAAGCTTATTGTTGATAAAAAAGCGACTGTTTCAATCGATATCGCAAATTCAAAAAAAAGATTGCCGATTGAAACTGCATACGCTAATCTATTTATATGTGGCGATTGGGTAAATACTTTGCTTCCTGCAACGCTTGAAAGTGCCGCTTTAAGCGGGAAACTGGCAGCTGAGCGAGCAATTAGTTATTTTAAATCAACTTGAAATTAGTATGTACGAACAAAAAATAAAATATTGTATTAGCATCTCGAATAAAAACTCTATATCAAAGATAAACAATATTATCCCAAAGGGGAGCTTTATTGAATACAGGCTGGATACAGCATATTCACTCGATGAAGTTAAGAACATAATAATAAATTACGATTGTATTATTGCACCAAAAATAATTCTAAATTCTTCCGAAATAAAAAATATCATTGAACTATCACCCAAATATATAGACATTGACTTTGAGAAATTTGAAATCAATCTTCTCGAACTACTAAACTATTCAGCAATATATAACGTCAAAACAATTGTTTCATATCATTTGTCGGAAGAAAAAAATGGTGTTGATGATATTCGGAAGCTGGTGAAAAAAATGTTTAGTTTCAGCCCTAATTATGTAAAAGTAGTTTTTAATACCGAGAATTCGCTCGATATTAATAAGGTATTTAGTTTATACGATAGTTTCCCAAGTCATAAATTATTACTATTTGGGATTGGGCAGGAACTGAAATTTACTCGATTGGAAGCATTAAGAAAAGGTTCACCGTTTATGTATGTTGCTCATTCTGCTATGGGAGAGACTGCTGCGGGACAATTTACGGTAGATGAAATTCAAAAGGTGTAATATGAAAAAGTTTGCGGTTATCGGCAATCCTGTAATTAATAGTGCAAGTCCAATAATTTATAATCACTTGTTCAAAATCAATAATTTAGATGCTTATTATACACGATTGCTTGTTACCGACATAAAAAATGGATTAGAAACGTTTCGTATGCTAAATCTTGATGCTGTAAATGTAACTATGCCTTATAAGCAATTGGTTTATGGCTGGGTTGATTATCCCGATGAAATTTCAAAAATTACAGAAACTTGCAACACTCTAATTTTTAAGGAACAAATTTTTGGCTTCAATACTGATTACAAAGCTACATATGATTCACTTCACAAAATCGAAGTCGATAAGCTTTCTGATATTCTGGTCATTGGTGCGGGAAGCACTGCAATTACGGTAGTTGATATATTAAGTAAGTTAAACAAACAAATCGATATAATCAATAGAACAAAAGAAAATGTAAATATTATTTGCAGTTTTTATAGCAACGTCCGCTTAATCGATGAAGAGACAATAAAAAAGAGTTACGACCTGATAATAAATACTGCTTCTGATTTACGCTTTTTCAAACCTTATTCAAAATTGACGACCGCAAAATTTTTATTTGATTTTAACTATATGAAAAACCAACTTTGCAAGCTTTTTCATAAATACCAAAAGTTGATTGATGGTTTCGAAATACTAAAAAATCAAGCATTTTATGCTTTTAAACATTTTGCAGATGATATTTTTATCTCGGAAAACGTTGTTTTCGACGACGATAAAATATCTGAACTTCTACGACAGAAGAAAATTAAAAAAGACAATATTTCACTAATTGGTATGACAAGCGTTGGGAAAACTGAATTTGCTCGTTCGCTTGCCCGTGAGCTGAATATGGATTATTTTTCGGTTGATGAATTTATAGAAAAACAAACGGGAAAATCAGTTTCAAGAATATTCGAAGAACACGGAGAACAAGAATTTAGAAAAATTGAAGCACAAGTGATAAAGCAAATAAGCATGCTTAAAAATACCATCATTGATACAGGTGGTGGTTCTTGTATTTTCGATGAAAATATTGAAATGCTCAAATCTTGCTCTTTTGTTGTCTTTCTTGCTCGAAAGCCAGAACACATCTGGAACGACATTAAAACAGATAATCGTCCAATTTTAAAGCACGCTGATTATGAAGAGTTTCTCAGTATTTTCAACCGAAGACTTGATAATTACTTTAAATGCTCTGATTTAATTTATTCTTTCGCTAAATTTGATACTGCTTTCCAGGTGTTGAAAAACGAATTAAGTAATTACTTAAATGCAGATTAAGCCTATAACTATCGACAAACAAATTGCTGTCCCTTTTTCAAAAAGTGAATTTCTGCGAGCTTGTTTAATCGCCCTATTAAATAATAAATTCATTATTGAAAACATACCAAACTCGGAAGATGCTGCTGCGGCTATCAATATTCTAAAAGAGTATTCAAACTGCACTTTTTACGAGAAAAGATTACTTGTTGAGAATATCAGAAGAAATAACGACTTTCATTTCCATTGTGGCGAATCTGCCTTTCTTGCGCGGAGCCTTGTTGCAACATCTGCTGTAATGGGATGGGATGCAAAAATTACGGCTTGCGGGTCACTTTCTTATCGAAAGCTCCCTGATATTTTCGATTTTCTCAAACGTAACGATATAAAATTTGAGGGTAATTCACCTTTTCTTCCTTTAACTATGTATAAAAGCAATATACAAAATCCGATAGAACTTGATGCTTCGCAATCATCTCAATTGCTTTCAGGTCTGCTAATTGCAAATGCCTTTGCCAAGGAACATTTTGTTATTCGGTGTTCGAATTATGTCAGCAAAGGATATGTGGCTCTTACCTTAAATATGCTTGAAAAAGTTGGAATAATTTATCAATACAATGGGAATGAGTTTTATCTTTCAAATAAATCAAACATTGAGACAAATCTGGTAACTGTTACAGGCGATTGGAGTGCAGCCGCTTTTTTAATGGCGGCAGGACTTACCTCGGGAAAAGTGGAAATTTCGAATTTAGACCCTAATTCTTTTCAACCTGATAAGATTTTTCTTGATTTTATTATTGAACACGGACTAAATTGTCCGGTTGAGAAAAAAAGCAAATATAAAGTTATTTGTGAAAAATCTATTATTCCACCTTTTGTTTTCGACGCAACAGACTACCCCGACTTAATTCCACCACTTGTAGTTCTTGCAATTAATGCTGAGGGGAAATCAACGATTAAAGGTATTCATCGACTTCTGAACAAGGAAAGCAACCGAGCTTCTGCTTTGCTTGAAGAATTCGCCAAAGTTGGAGCTAAAATTGCAATTTCTGATAATAGTTTTATTATCGAGGGAAGCCAACTGGATGGTGGAGCCGCCTCAGCACGCAATGACCATCGAATTGCTATGTCTCTTGCAGTTGCCGCTATTAATTCAAAAAGCGGAATTGTTCTGGACAATCCCGCTTGTGTAAACAAATCTTTTCCTGATTTCTGGGAAATATTTAAATAACGCCGAATAACCTAATTAATATCAAAGTAATTACAATTGGTATTATATATTTAATAAAGAAACCCCATAGGAAAGCGATTTTTTTGAAATTTTTCGAACCTTCCGAAATTTCTTCGGTTGCAGATTTTATTCCCCATACCCATCCAACAAAGACAGACGCAAACAATGCCCCTAATACAACAGCAAAATCGCCAAAAATAAAATTCATATGCGACAGAAAATCCGCTGAACAAATCGAGGCGGGAAGCAACCCAAAATTAGTAAATATTTCAACTGTGCCTTGCGAGAGAGCCGACGGCAGTCCCATAAAAAATGTGAAAATGGTTGCATAAAGCACTATTTTTTTTCTACTTATTTTTTTCTCATCAACGAAAAAGGCGACGGGAACTTCTAACATTGAGATAGTCGATGTAAGTGCTGCAATGGAAAGAAGAACAAAGAAAAATGCACCGACAATCTGTCCGCCGGGCATTCCCATAAATAATTTAGGGAGAACTTCGAAAACAAGTGCTGGACCAGCTTGCGGATTACCACCCATAGAGAATAACGCAGGGAAAATTATGAAACCTGCCATTATTGCTATTGCTGTATCCAAGAGTGCAATGGTTGTACCGCTAACGAATATGTTTTCTTTTTTCGATAAGTAGCTTCCGTATGTAATCATCAGTCCCATTCCAAGGCTAAGCGAGAACATTGCCTGTCCGATAGCCGATAGAATTACTTTTGGCGTGATTTTCGAGAAATCTGGCTTCAAATAAAATTCCAATCCTTTCGATGAACCCTCTAAAAAATTTGCGTAAATTATTAGAAAAATCATAATCAAAATTAACAGCGGCATTAATATTTTCGACCATTTTTCTATGCCTTTTTCCACACCACCATAAACTATTCCGGCTGTGAAAATTAAAAATATTGCAAATAACCCAATTTCAAAATATGGATTTGATACAAAAGACTGGTATCCAAAGGCATCCCCACTCAACATCTTGAAGATATAGCCGAAAGTCCACCCAGCGATAACTGAATAAAAGGATAAAATTCCGATATTTGTGAGAACAGCAAAATAACCAACGAATTTCCAGAATTTTGTATTCTTAATGCTTGTAAATGCTCCAACGGGATTTTTCTGCGTCTTTCGACCTATTGCTATTTCTGCAATAATTAAGGGAATTCCAAAGAATATTACAAATATCAAATAGGTTAGAACAAAAGCAGCGCCTCCATTTTCACCTGCGACATACGAAAATCGCCAGATATTGCCTAAGCCTATTGCTGCTCCCGCTCCTGCAAGTATAAAACCAATTTTGGAACCCCATTGTCCTCTTTGTGCTTCCATTAATTTACCTCGTAAAATTGTTTCATATACAACCTTTTTTGTGAAAAAAATCTTTGTTAATATATAAACATTATAGATATTTTAAAAATGAAAAATTAAAAAACTGCTCCTCGAAATTCGAAGAGCAGTTTTTTCTAACTATTATCTTTTGCTTTTATCTAATCACAACTAATTGCTTTGAAATTACGCTGTTGTTTATTGTAATGTTGACTGAGTAAACACCAACAGGCAATCTGCTAATATCAATTGTTTTGTTGTTCTGTCCGATAGTTGTTTGTATTTCATTCAGGTAAAGCACATTACCAAGAGTATTTGTAATTGATATTGATGCTTTTGAAATGTTACTTGCTGAAAATGATAGATTAATTGAATTTGATACCGGATTAGGATACAACGATAGATTATCAACGATTATATCATCTTTGACTGATGTAAGTTCATTACAGAATTTGAATTGGTTTTCATTAACGAATTCTTCCCCTGTTACTACTAATAAAATTTGTCCGCTTATGTCTCTAATTACTACAGCAGTATCAACATTCATTACCTGGTCAAAATTGTTAATAGGAACAAAATAATAACATCCTTCTGGCAAACACAAATCATATTCTGTTGCGTAAGGACTTTCGACATACCTACTCATTACAATATTACCTACTTCGTCTCTGATTTCCCATCCATAATTCCAGTAGTTTTCGTCTGTTTGTATGCTCAAAGTAGCAAATTTTGGAAGTAATTCAACTTGAAATTCAGCAGTTAATGAGTTATCATCAAGGTTTGTTTCTTCTTCATAGTTATCATAAGAAATCACCTCGATTTTTATCTTGTTGTTTCCTACAGCCAATTCATCAAGATTTAATTCAATTGGGTAAACGGAACCAGCAAAAATTGTATTTGCTAATGTAACGGTTTCCGAGCTTTGACTGTTCTCATAAGTAATCTTATACTTCAAATTCATTATCGGCAAAGTCCCGGTATTATACAGTGTCAGATTTAAGTTTTCGCTGACTTCATTTAAATCGCAAACGACGACATAGTCGCACATATCGTTCTTCTCCACAGCAATATCATAAACAGGCTCAAATGGTATAGTAAATGTAGTTGTATGGAAAAAAGATTGTTCTTCGTTCCAAAGCAAGTCGTATTTAGTTCCGTCTGCATCAATTGCAAGATTAAAGTCGTAAGTGCCCATTCCACCTATGTAGAACAAATAAGTACCTTCGCCAAGACAAATTTGTTCCTCAATTTTATTACCCGAAGATGCGAAATTATATTCCTTTGTTTCTATTTGTTCCATTGATTCAGCATCGATTATTGCCCAACCGACTTGAAAAATATTGCCAAAATCAAGATTTAGAGTAAGCATGTTTGGTTTTGCTAATTCGAAATATTTATTATCTGTATATTTTTCTAATGCAATTTCAAATCCATTTGGATTAGAAATTGTAACCTCAACCCAATACATTCCATAATTTTCTAATGCACCGCTTAATTCAATCGGGAATCTCTTGCTTCCACCAGTAGGCAGTGGATTATCAATCTCAATAGTATAAGTGTTGGAGCTAAGCAAATTAGCAGGGTCAATTCCAATTTTTATTGTAACGTCGAATTTTTCAAGTGGTTCTCTACCTGTATTTACAACTAAATATTCACCAATATGGGGAACGTTGCCACAAGAATAAACTTTGTCGTTAATGTATAAAATGTTCAATTCGATAAAATTATCGTGCGAAGGTTCAAAATTTACGTCAATTTGAGAATTTTCCATAATCCAATGATAAAAATAAGGAACACGGGTGTAAACTGCTGGCTGCTTTGGTGCTCCACAAATATTACCCCAGGAAGTAATTCCAGCTAAAACGAAGTTATCTGATGAATCTTTAACTGCGAGGGGACCTCCACTATCGCCGTGACAACCGCTTACTCCACCTTCTTCGTAACCAGCGGGGAGCATACTTTCGAGCACAGTATTCATTCCTTGCGAAGTTTCAGCGAACCATTGATTTGCAGTTTCTACTGATATTATTGGCAAAGTGCCAACTTGTAGTTGGTCGGGCTGTTCGCCCATATATTGAGTTGTTCCCCAACCAGTAATAGTTGCCATTGTTCCAGGGGCTATAAGTCCCAATTGTTCCTCTTCGGGGGAAACTAATCTAATAATTTTGCTGCCAGGATTTACTGTATCTATTGGATATGCCAGGCGAAGCAATGCTATATCGTTTGCAACGGTGTTCATATCAAATTCGGGATGAATGATATAATCTGAAATTTCATACACTTTTGCTTCATCAACCTCGCTTAATTTAGAAAATGCTGCTACTATTCTTTGTTTTTTGTGCGAATTTTGTAGGACACAATGCGCTGCTGTTACCACCCAGTATCTATCAATTATTGAACCGCCACACATAAATTCGCTAATATTACCTACTTCATCAATCGAAAATAATGCGACCTGATATGGATAATCTTCGATATTTGCAGGCATCCCACCCACTATTTTAATATCGGGTGATTGTGCAAATACCTGCGATAGACTAAAAATACCTACTAAGAGAAAAAAGAATAAGTTTGTTTTCATCGTTTTCATTGTTATCTCCTTTTTTAAAATAGATAGTTTAAATTGATTTTTCTTTAATCTTTAAATTAGATTTACGCTTTTACGAAATAAAAGTTTCAAAATATTCGATATGCACAATTAATGAAAATATTATGGTAAGGAAATCTTCACAATTAAGTTAATAAAACAAAAATAATAAATATGCAAAAAGAGGCTGTCCCAAGAGATTGAGACAGCCTCACAATACTTACAAACCGAACTATTTTACTTCTGCCACATTACCAAACCTTCGCTATCAGCTGGAACATTAGGATTTGCGTTCTTTTCAGTTATTGGATAAATAAAACGCATTGGTAGATTTGGAGATGGTTTTTTGCCAGTGCGACGCATATCTGTATATGCTTGTCCTTCAAGGAACAGCTGCAAGAACTTCTGCTTCAATATTTCATCAATCAGAGCATCGCCCGAACCCGAGAAATCAGTCAAACCAGCTGCATTTCTGATAATGTTCAGCTGAGTTGCGGCTTCTCCTTCTCTTCCTGTGCGTGCAAGTGCTTCAGCAAGAATAAGGACTGTTTCTTGATATGAAATTAATGGGAAATCATCAGCATATTTACCATATTTTTTCAAAGAAACAAGTTTTGTGATATCTTTTTCATCATCAGTTGGCTCTATACCAGGTTCATTGAAGTAGGCATAGCCCACAAAATTACCATCAGAGTTTGGATAGAAGTATTCGCTTAGACGTTTGTCGCCTGCTTCTGCTTGAAGAGCACGAACAAATGTGTGAGTAGCACGAATAGGTTCGCCAACTTCGGTTAAAGCCCAGTGCCCCCAAACAGAATATTCGCCAGCGGCTTCGTTATAAATTCCAAGAAGCACGATATTAGGTGCATCAATACCTAATGCAGCTTCTTCTGCTGCTTTTTGATAATTCATTGCGTGCAGGTAATAGCGGGCTTTGAGCGAATGAGCAACCTTTGTCCATTTTGCACCATCGCCGCCAAAGTTCAAGTCTTGTGGAACAGCATCAGTGCTTGCGAAATGAGTAATTGCTTCTGTCAGTAGTTGTTGAACTTTATCATAAGCCTGAGCTTGGGAAACAAAGGTTGGAGCCTGCAATCCTTGAATATCAACAGGTATCGACCCATAGAAAGCAGCAAGTTCGCCAAGGAACAAAGCTTTATATACTTTAGCAATACCGATGAATGTATTTTGCAGAGCCTGATTATTAGCACCAAAAGTAACTTCTGGCGAGTAATTTATAATGTCGTTTGCAATACGTACACCACGATAGCCAAGTTTCCACATATCATCGACAAATCCGTCTGTTTGCATTTGGTATGAATTCCAGCTTACCGGTTGAGGACGTCCCAATCCCGGAGGAGCACACATCTGGCGAGACCACATCGAAGCAATGCGTGAGCGGTCGCCTGAATAAAAATCGCCTGCTGCAACTTGCATAGAAATTAATAATCCTCTAATTCCAGTTGCAGTCTTTACATTTGATTCATTAATAGCATTTGGTGATTGATTGATGCTATCATCAATATCGCAGCTGGATATTGCGATTGCTATGAAAGCAAACAATGGAAGCATCATCAAGAGACTTAATACTTTTTTATTTGATTTTTTCATATTCTATCCCCCGATTAATACATTATTGAAATACCAAAACGATAGGAACGTACTTGTGGCAAAGTGAAGTAGTCAAATCCACGACCTTCTGCTAACGAGAATGTATTAACTTCAGGATCGTAGCCTTTGTAATCTGTGATTGTTAATAAGTTACGTGCAGAGAAAGTAAATGCAACAGTTTGAATGTTCCAATCTTTCAAGCCATTCCAACGATATTCGATAGAGAGCTCTCTCAACTTAATATAGGAAGCATCTTCAATGAACGGCTCGTTAATATAGAACCCGTTGCTATACATACGATAGAATGGAGTTTTGGTAACTTGCTTAGGATTATTAGGATCTGTAACATCCAAAACAGGTTTGCCATCGAAATTAATCCAGGGCTCGTCGCGATCCTTTGTATCGCCAGCAGTACCAAAGTTATACAATGCACCACGAGTTCCGTTCCATACATCCAATCCAATTGCTGCATCAAATAAGAAACCGATTGTTAAATTCTGCATAATTGTAAAGTCGTTTCGCCAGCTAAACTGGAATTTTGGATTGGAATTGCCAATAATCTTTTGGTCGGGGTCTTGAATTGGTGTGTTGATATATGGATTTCCGTAATCGTCTACCATAAGCAATCCGTTCGGGTCGTTTGCATCAGTTTTTGTAACGCGTCCATACTTATCACGCATAATAGAGCCATCGTCATTAAGCTTAATATATTCGCCTGAATAAACGATTTTACCGTTTACATCACGCAACCATCCGTAACCATAAAATACGCCAAGAGGATGACCAACCATTGCAACGTTCTGGATACCGACAAAGCCACCACCCAGTGTAATAACATCTGTTGGTTTCTGAACAGGGCTAATAATCATCTTAGTTACTTTATTGCGGTTGTGTGAGTAGTTGAAAGTAGTTACCCAATTGAAATCAAATAATGAAATTGGATTTGCTTTGAGTGAGAATTCTAAGCCTTCGTTCCACATTTCAGCTGCATTGCGTAGTTGTTGGTCGTAACCAGTTGAAGTAGGAACAGGAACATTCAAAATCATATCAAATACGTTTTGCTTGTAGTATGTAACTTCAATGTTGAATAAATTATCAAAGAATGTAATGTCCAAACCATATTCGCGTTCAATTGTCAATTCGGGTTTAATGTCTTTTGCACCAGCAACTACATACGATGCAGCACTTGTTCCACCACCTGGCTTAATTCCGATATATCCGGAACGAGAAGCAGTTGTTGAGCGCCCCCAAGGATCGAAAAATCCAGCAACACCATATAAGAAGTTTGTAGCATACACGTCTGGTAATGATGGAGAACCAGCTTCACCCCAGGATGCACGCAAACGAACGTTAGAAAATGCTGGTTTCAATGATTCCCAGAAGCTTTCGTTGCTCAATACATACGAGAAACTAACCTTTGGATAATAATGGAACTTATCAGATTCGCCAAAAGTTGAACTACCATCACGACGTAATGCAAGTGTAAGAGATAATTTTTCCATCCAAGTATTTGTCAATTGTGCAAACATACCTACTGTTTTCTTTTCATATTTGCTTGAACCAGCATCTCTTGTAGCGCCTGCTGCTAACATATCAAAGAATGGGATTGTGCTTGTTGCATCGCCATAATTTGAAGTTCGATAATCCCAGATAATCTGGCTACCTGTTACAAACGTAGTAAAGAATTGATTATCAAGCCAGTAAGTCTGGAAGTTTGCAGTAAAATCAAGATTTGTTTTTTCATTGTCAATTCTTTGGTCAGAAATATAACCACTACGATTATCAGAAGCAGCACTTCCGACTGCCAATCTTTCGTTGTTTTGATAGTAGTATCTATCGTACCCAACTCTACCATTCAAACTCATCCAGTCGAACACTTGCCATTTTGCATCAGTCGAATGCAAGAAACGATTAATTTTTGAATTAAACTTATTGAAATGCTGTGTCCAGATTGGGTTATCGTAAGTCCCAAATCTACGCATCGAACCATCAGGATATAAATATATCTTATTATTAAATTCTGGTGGTGTACGCAACGCACCTAACAATATACCTGATGTATTGGAACCGTCCTGTGGCAAATCATTGTTTGTTATGATATAGTTGTTATTAGTTTTAATATTGAAGCCTGGAAGAATCTGAGCACCAATGTTTGCTCTCACACTTGTTCTTTCCAGCAATGAACCAATAACATAACCCTCGTTTCTTGCATAAGTTCCATTAATTAAGTAGTCAAATTGTGGAACACCGCCAGAAATTGTAAGTGACTGTTCGTACGAAAAGGCAGTTCGGAATGGTTCAGAAGAATGATCGTATGTTTTAACACTATCTGGTAATCTTGCACCCCAAGAGTCATTACTTCCAGGTTTTCCCTCCTGGAATTTTACTCTTTGACCATATACTCTTTGAAGTGGTACTTCACCAGCTTGTTTGTCGAAGGTATATGAACTGGTATAAGTAATCTGTGCTGGTTTATCCATAGATTGCAGCTTACCACGCTTTGTAGTGATTAAGATAACACCATTTGCTGCTTGCGAACCATAAATTGCAGCAGCAGACGCACCTTTCAAAATTTCAATAGATTCAATATCTTGTGGGTTAATATCTACTGCGCGGTTCGAGAATTGCACTATACCGCTTCCATCATATAGTGAAGAGTTGTCGATAACAATGCCATCAACAACATAGAGAGGTTCCGACGAACCAAGAATTGACTTGCGACCTCTCATTGTAATATAAGTACCAGCACCAGGAGTACCTGAGTTTCTTGTTACAAATACACCAGGGACACGTCCGCTGATTGCATCGATTGCCGAAGGAGAAACAACATTTGCAACATCTCTACCACTCACTGATGCAATTGTGTTACCAAGTGTATTTCTATCTACTTCACCTGTTAACCCAACTACAACAATCTGGCTTGTTAATATGCTTTGAGTTTTAAGTCCAATGTCGAGGCTTCTTGTTTCGCCTTCTCGTAGCGTAATTTTCATTGTTTGAGATTCGTAGCCGACAAATCGAATTTCTAATGTGTGTGTTCCCGCAGGTGCTTCAAAAGAAAATGCACCTTTAGCATCAGTAACTGCACCAACACGCAATGCAGGGATCGAAACAGAAGCTCTTGGGAGTGGAGCTTTTGTTTCTGCGTCGTAAACAACACCTTTAACCGTAGCACGCTTTGATTGAGCAATAGCACTTTCACTCAGCAATGAAAGCGACAGCACCCCAATCAAAACCGTCAAGAAGATACCTCTGAAAATCATACCTGATGATTTTCGTGGTAGCTTAAAGCATGCAAGTTTTAGCATAGGCACTACCCTTTGTTTGTGAAAAAAGTAATAAACTGAAAAGAAGCAAAAAGAAACTAAAAAAACGTTTAAAATCTTTGTGAATGAGTAACTTGAATTATTGTATATAATCCCCCTTGCTTTGTTAATAATATGTAAACAGTGCTAAAAACACTTGAAACCTTATTTCTATGCTTAATATAGAAAAAAATATTTTATAAAGCAAAAGAAAAATAAGTTTTTTCCTAAAAAAATTTGAATTTATTAGCAAAATATTAACATTTTCTTAACACTTTTGAGATTGTATTATTATTTTACTACATAAGAAAGAAAAGTCTATTTTTTGCCAACTAAATATTATTCTGTCTTTTTGTTTCTTATAATTAACAATTTATTATTAAATTAGTTATTCATTTTTATGTTTAATTTATTGTAATTGCTAATTTAAGTGAGAATAAATCTTTTCAAATATAGAAAGTATGCCATAATTCTTGCTATTTATTTAGCAATTCTCCTTTTATTTCTGATAATTTTTGATAACCTGATTATGCCTGCTGTTATAAATTCAGGCGAAAAAGTTAAGGTACCTTATCTAATTGGAAAAAAATTAGAGACCGTAAAATTTGATTTAGAGAGACGTGGTCTTAGCTGGAAAATCACCAAAGAAGCATACTCTGAAAAATTCCCATCAGGCACAATTATTTCTCAAACACCAGCACCCAATATATTTGTAAAGTCTTCCAGACCAATTTTGCTTACTGTTAGCAAAGGACAAGAAAAGGTTGCAGTGCCTTACTTAATTGGTTCAAGTGTTCGTTCAGCAAGGCTTGCTCTAATGCAACGAGGATTGGAGCTTGGAAACATTGATTACGACTATAATGATTATTATCCCAAAGATACTATTTTCAATCAATCCATTTCTGCTGGGACTCTGGTTCCTTATGGCAGCAAGATAAATATCACTATCAGCAAAGGACCTATCAATCAAACACTAATACCATCTCTTATTGGCTTTAGTTTTGACGAAGTTAAATTAATTATCGAAGAAGCTGGGTTTGTGTTAGGCAATGTGCAGTACAAAATTAGCGAAACTTATTTACCGAATACTGTTATAGACCAATTCCCAAAGCCAAATGAATTAGCATCGCCAGGAACTGTAATTAATATTACTATTGCAAAATAACATATGAAACTTGATAAAAACATACTTTTAACTAATCGCAACAAAACACAGTTTGACTGGATGCTGTTTATAAACACTATTTCCATTCTTTTGATTGGTCTTTTATCTCTATATAGTGCTACTTATGATTCCAATATGAGCAGTTTTTTTTATAAACAAATTGTCTCAATTGGTATTGGTTTAATATTTATGTTTGTTATTGCATATTTGCCTGATAGTTGGATTAAATTTAATAGCTGGACTTTTTACATATTAAGTTTGTTGCTGCTTATAGTTGTTGCTTTTGCAGGTGTAGAAATTAATGGGACGAAAGGGTGGCTGCGTTTAGGTGGATTTTCGTTGCAACCAGCAGAATTTGCTAAAATTGGCGTTTTGCTTGCTGTTGCTTCAGTTGTTTCAAGTAAAGGTGTGAATATTCACACCTGGCGTGATTTTGGTCTTGTTTTGCTAATTGTTGCTGTTCCTACAGTGTTGATTATGAAACAACCTGACTTCGGTACTGCAACTGTTATTTTTGCTATGCTATACGGAATTTTGCTTTGGATTGGCTTTAATCCGTTCGTTCTATACACTTTGATTTGCATACCTTTCCTAATACTGTTTTCTTTCAAAGGTGACGTTTGGTTCTATTCATTAGCAGCAGTTTTGTCGCTATTTCTTATATCCTTTCGAAAAAATCTCATCCTTACTATTGGGATTATCCTTATTTTCTTTTCAGTGAATTTTATATCAGACAACGTATACGAAAATCTCTCACCGCATCAAAAGCTTCGTATACAAACTTTTGTCGAGCCCGAAGCCAATCCGCTGGGAGCTGGCTATAATGTAATTCAATCTGTAATGGCTGTTGGTAGCGGAGGGCTTGCAGGAAAAGGTTTTCTTCAAGGCACACAAACTCAGCTTCGCTATATTCCGATGCAATGGACGGATTTTATCTACTCTGTTCCAACCGAAGAGTTTGGTTTTATTGGAGGAGTATCTGTTATTCTGCTACTATTCTCGATGATTTGGAGAATGATTAATATTGCTTCAATAGTTCACGATAAATTTCACAGCGTTGTTTGTATTGGTGCTGTTTCAATATTATTTTATCACTCATTTATTAATATTGGAATGGCAATTGGTGTTATGCCAGTAATGGGAATTCCACTACCATTTATGAGTTACGGTGGCACTTTTGTAATATCTAATTTAATTCTTGTTGGTTTGGTGATGAATGTTCACAGAACTCACTATTTAAAGAGGTCAATATGATAAAGATTATCTCTACAATTGGCGACCCTAATGGCATAGGGATTGAATGTCTGGTGAAGTCTCTGGATTATCTCAATGAGAATTGCAGCTGGTTCCTAAATACAAAGGTTGATATAGCTGGCAATGTCAATTTAATTGATAAATATCTAACGTATATAAAATATCCTTACAAAATTGTTGATGATTATCTTATTTTGAACGGGAGAAAATATCAAATTCTCTCAGCTACTGACGATATTGATATAGAATTTGGCAAGATTAACCAAAACTCTGGTTTGGTAGCAGCTCATTCCCTCGAATTTTCTGTTTCAGAGCTTGCAAAAGGTAATTACGATATATTAATTACGATGCCAATTTCTAAGGAAGCAATAAAACTTGCGGGATGGAAATTTCCGGGTCACACAGAAATGATAGCGAACGCTCTTGGTGTCAAACACCCTCTAATGATACTCTTTCACGATAAAATTCGCGTAGCGCTTGTTACTTTCCACACACCTATCAAAGAACTTCCTTATGAAATTTCTTATAACAGAATTATTCATATTGGTTCTGTGTTTAATAATTCTTTGAAGATAGATTTTGGTATCGAAAAGCCTAATATTGCAATGCTTGGACTTAATCCACACGCGGGCGAAAATGGAAATATCGGTCGTGAAGAACTTGAAATAGTTATTCCTGCTATACGCAAGCTTCAAGAACGTGGAATAAATGTAAGTGGTCCTTTTTCAGCTGATGGGTTCTTTGGTTTCGGAGAATATAAAAAATATGATGGTATTTTGGCGATGTATCACGACCAGGGACTTATACCACTGAAACTTCTCTCTCAGGGCAATGGTGTGAATTTTACAGCTAATTTGCCGATTATAAGAACATCGCCTGACCACGGCACTGCGTTCGAAATTGCGGGGAAGTCGATAGCAGACCCTCACAGCACAATCGAGGCTTTCAAATCTGCTTATCAAATATATGAAAATAGAAGGAAATTAATCTAATATTAGTTTTCCCGCAGCAATTATTTTTTCATCATCAGCAAAAACAGTAGGTTTTTTGATGATACAGTCTATGTGAATAGGCACACTAAGTTTCCCGCCCATTGATAAATTGTTGCCGAAGGCAATGTGGACGGTTCCCAATACTTTTTCATCTTCAAGTATATCACCCGAAATTTTAGCTTTCGGATTAGTGCCAATTCCAAATTCACCTACTGCACGAGCATATTTACCAACATCTTGAAGTGTTTTTTCTAACTGGCGTGCTTCATCAGTTTTGCCGTAAAACTTTTCAGCAAATCCATCATTTATTTCAATTGTTACAGGAGAAGTAACAAGTCCAAATCCTGCAATAGAGCCATCTATGACAACAACACCGTTGGTCTTACCTTCAATTGGAGCCACGTAGACTTCTCCCGAAGGGATATTGCCGCTTTCGCCAATATTACGCAGCACACCGGTTGAGGAAATAATTCTTCTTTGTTTTATCGGAATTAATAAATCGGTTCCAAGCTTTGTAGTTACCCGAATTTCTTTAGTATTTCTAAGAATAGTTGATAATTTCTCGTTAATTTCAATTATTTCATCAGGATTAGCAGACAGGCACCGCGTCATTGATTCAATCGAAATGCCTGGCATTGTCCCAATTCGCACTCCCTGCTTTGATGCTTCTCTACGGGCATTTGTATGCGTAATCGATTTGGAAGTTGGTGCGATAACAACATCTACATTCTTCATAAATCCAGCAATTTGGTCTGGTGGTTCTTCGCCATTTAATTTTCTCGGAGACATTTCTAAATAAAACGCTTCGTAGCAGAGACTTTTCCCTGCTTCGAACAACGCCATTCCGATTTCACGCATAGGTTCATCAGACAAAACAAGCAATGTTTCATCTTCTGAAACACCCATATAGTCTTTTAAAGCAGTTTGTGCTGTTTTTTTTAATTTAAGTGTAGCCATACCAATGTATCTTATAATATTAATAATATTCGATTAATTTTATATTTTTGCTTTTTTGCTGAAAACAAAATTGCATATCTGCAAGATTTTATTTTGCAAAATACCTATTTTTTATAAAAATTACAAGAAAATTAACAAATGATTAATTTTTTCTCTATATTAAATTAATTTTTAATCGGTGCTAACTTGCTTGAAACTATAAAATAAAAATACAAAAAATGTAACGAAAAAACAAAGTAAATATTTTATATTTTTGGAGAACAAAAAATAATATACAGGAAATGATAAAAATCCGAGTTTCTTGATAATTATTTGATGAATTTGGTTATCGACAATATTTATGTTTAAAATGAAAATATGGAGTTTCATCTGTCAAATAGCAAAACACAATAATTCAAAAATATCATTAGTTTATAGCAAAAGAGGCTGGATTTGATTATCAGCCTCTTATTAGTAAATAGTAAAGAACTCAAATAATTATTGATTAATAAATTCGGCGATTTTATTAACTACGTATTTGATTTGTTCTTCTGAAAGTTCAGGATAAATAGGCAAAGCAAGAGATGTTTCGGCAAGCGAATTCGCAACGGAGAATTCGTCGTCTGAATAACCAAGATTAGCAAAGCATTCTTGACGATGGAAAGGCACAGGATAGTAAATTTCAGTCCCAATCGATTGAGAAGCAAGGAATTGACGTAATTCATCACGCTTTTCAACACGAATAATAAATTGATTATAGATATGGAAATTTTTCACCTCAGTATCTTTATAGACAGGCTTTGGAAGTAATACTTTATTTCGAGCGTCGAATTCAGTGGCTCCAATACAATCAGCCAAACCTACATTAATAAATTCATTATAGTAAATTTCAGCATTATTTCTGCGCGCTTGATGCCAGCTTTCAAGATATGGGAATTTAATATTTAGCACTGCTGCTTGAATAGCATCAAGACGGAAATTGCCACCAACAAATTTGTGGTAATACTTCGGTTCCATTCCGTGATTTCTCATCTGGAATAGTTTTTTAGCAAGCGTTTCTTGATTTGTAACAATTAGACCACCGTCGCCGAAAGCACCTAAATTTTTCGTTGGGTAAAAAGAATAACAGCCCATTGTTCCCATAGAACCGACGGGCTTGCCATTTTTATACTGGCAGCCAATTGCTTGTGCAGCATCTTCAATAACTGGAATATTGTATTTGTTTGCAATTTCCAATATTTCGGTCATTTCGCAGGATTGACCATAGAGATGAACAGGTATAATTGCTTTTGTTTTAGGTGTGATTTTCTTTTCGATTAGTGATGGATTAATGTTAAAAGTAACGGGTTCGCTATCAATGAATACGGGTTTTGCAAATAATCTCGAAACTACGCCAGCGGTTGCAAAAAATGAATATGTTGGCAGAATAACTTCATCGCCAGGACCAACTTCCAAAGCCATCAAAGCCATCAACAAAGCATCAGTTCCAGAAGAGACACCGATAGCATATTTTGTGCCGCAATATTCTGCGAGTGTTTTTTCTAATTTCGACACTTCTTCGCCTAAAATAAGCATCTGGCTTTCGGCGATTTTCAGTAAAACGGGTTCAATCTCTTGTTTGATTGATTGATATTGTTGCCTTAAATCCAAAAGAGGTACGTTCATAGTAATTCCTTGATTTATTCTTTAATTTGAATTAGACGGAAATTTCCTGTGGAAACTTGCTCGAAAGTATATTCTTTAATTAGACGTCGATAAGTCCATTGTTCGCGCAATCTATTATTTTGGTGAAATCTTCGAATATCGTCGGGAGGTCCGAACAAAATATAAATCATTCCCCTATCTGTTAGGGCACCATCACTTTGAGATGAAGTTCTAAAAGCAGTTGATGCATAATCGACACGAGTGAAATACTCATTCATAGATTCGTTATACGGAGTGTTTGGAGTTGGGTCTAAACGCTTCCAATACTCAAAGAGTATTTCAGGAAGCTGGCGTCTTTTAAATGCTCTAAAACGTTTAATTTCATCGTCAGTTAGGATATATTCCATTACTCGCAACATATATTGCGGGTCGCGCAATGATTTAGGCATATTCTCCCAAACTACTCTAAAAGAAAAAGTGTCCAATCGAACGCCGTATTTGAGAATGAGATTGTACGAGCCTGGCACAAAAGTGTTAGGTTTATCAGTTAAAATGAAAAATGTATTTTTTGCTTCAATATAATTTTGCGAAACAGCAATGCCAGAGTCCTCTAAATCAAAACTCAAATAGAAATTATTAGTTGGTTCAATTTCGCCGGTAATTGGGGAAAAATCGCCCCAATTAACTGCTTCTTTTTCATCGATTTTAGATATCTCGTAACGAATTAATTCACCAACATTTGGCAAATTAATTGGTAGGTAAATGGAAAAAGCTGGCGATGCAAAAGAAATGCCGTTTGCAACTTGCGAAACATATTCATTTTCTTTACCAATGGACGCAAATAGTGGGATATATTTGATACTGCCCTGATTATCTTTGCTGAATTGGAAAGTGGCTCTATGGAGAGCTTGATTGCGAAAATCCAACAGTTGAATTTGCACAAAGTAATTCGATAATGGAAGGGTTTGACTTAGGAAACCAAATCGAAAATTACTGATTGCTCTTGTTTCTTCAAAAGTTTGAACAATAATTGTATCGAAAACGTTAGCACGGCGGCGAATTATTCCATTTGCATCCCGAAATGTTGCTTCAAGTTGGTAGTTTGTAGAAAAGCCAGTTTCAAGCTGACTAAATAAAAGTGCCTGATAAGCAATTTTATAGAAAACAGTAATTTCGACGCTATCAGGTGAATTAGTTGGTTGAGCGAAAAAGTCAAAAATGAAATTGTTGGCTTCTCGATTAGGTGAATTTCTATCGAACTGCGCAAAACATTCTGCAAAAATTAATGTGATTGAAATTGCAAAAGAAATTATGAATAAGCGTTTCATATTAACCCAAGTAGTAATCAAGAAAATTTCTAAGAATCAAGGCAGCAGCAATTTTGTCTTTTTCACCTTTCTGGCTACGCTTTTTTTTAGGTTTATCAATTGCAAGCATAGTTTCAACTGCATTTCTGGACGTAAAACTTTCATCAAAAATATAAACATTCAATCCCGATTTGTTTCGAAGCAAGTCAATGAAAGAATTCAAAGCATTGGTAATATCAGAATTTGTCTCTTTTTCGTAGAATGGAACACCTACAACACAAGCTTTTGCTTTTTGCTTATTGATAATTGAAATAAGACGCTCCCAGAAATCTTGTTTAGAATAATCCAAAGTATCAAGAGGAGTTGTTGTAATGCCAAGTTCGTCAGAAACAGCCAACCCGACTCTTTTTAGTCCGAAATCAATACCAAGCAGACGAATACCTTTAATGTTAGTTTTAATATCTTGCTCGTTAAAATTCATAAATTCAATTTAATAAATTTCTGGTTCCCATAAAAAGTTTTTGAGGTCAACGCACCCATTAACGAACTTAACACCTTCGGCAATAAGCATTTGTTCCATAAAATCGGGTGTTGGGAAATTGTGTTTACCGGTAAGTTCGCCATTTCTATTGACAACGCGATGAAACGGCAAATCGAGTTTGCCAGCTGCGGCGGCACAAGCCATTCCAACCATACGAGCAGAACGCGAAACACCCAAAGCACGAGCGATAGCACCATAAGTAGTAACTTTGCCATAAGGTATTTTAGCGATTATTTCATAAACGCGGAAATAAAAATCATTGCTCAATTTTTTTGTAGTCAACGGAATGTTTCCAGCGTTTATGTTCCCAAACCCACAGTTCTGGTGCTTTAAGTATTTGTTTTTCAAGTGCTTCGACGTGTCGACGGGTAAGAATTTTAACATTTTCTTTGCTATAAGTTAAATCTGAAAAGTCAAGTTCTTTTAAATCAATAGTGTAAGTAAAATCCTTATTTCGGCAGGCAAAACCATATACAATAGGCGTTTGGAATCGAAGTGCAAGTTCTGCCGGTGCGTCATAAGTCAAAGCCGGTATTGCGAAAAAATCGATGAAGCTATCCTTGCCGAATTTTGCAGATTGGTCGACAAGCATCGCTATGGCTTCATTTTTTCTGATTGATTGAATGATTTGACGAGCCGCACTGTTCATTGGAACGACTTTATTCCCGAATTTAGTTCTTGTTTTAGTAACAGATTTATTTACAAATTTATTCTTTTGTTTTTGGACGATTACGTTGATTGGCACTTTACTGTAAATTCCAGCAGCAATAGCAGCATATTCCCAATTTCCATAATGAGCAGAAAGAAAAATAAGCCCATTACCTTTGCTTAGCAGTTGCGGAACTAAATCGATATTATTTATTTTTATAAGTTTGATTATATCATTTTCATTGAAAAACTCAGCTGCGGCGGTCTCGATAAATACAATCGACAGATTTTGATAAGATTTGCGAGCAATATTTTTGAGCTCATCGATTGATTTATCAGGAAAAGCAATTTTAAGGTTATGAAGAGCGATTTTTTTTCTATTACTTGGCAAAAAAAACAACAAATTACCTATAAGCATTCCTAAATAACCACGAAATCTTGGTGAAAGCAAAGAAGCAATCCACCCGAGAATTTTCATTAAAATATATGTGAAATAATCAATAAAAACAGAATTTCTCATCGATATTTTCTCATTTCATCATCAATTTGGTAATCTTTTCTGTTTTCTTTTGTGATTGGGACATATAATTCATACCAGTCTTGATTATAAATTTCACCCGTTTTTGTTGAATGGACTTGTTGAAAATTACCAAAGCCTCCAACATCAACAAAATAGAAATAAACTCCGCCTTCAAGTTCAGAATAGAACCAGACTTCGTAAGCGCGTTCGTTGCCTCTTTGAGGGAAATAATCTTTGTTCGATGGCTCACCATATTTAAGGAAAGTGCGACCACGGTCAGTTTCCCAACCATTTTGCTTGCCACCCCACGAGAAGAATTTATTGGCTTGCTCAATTCTTTTTTTATAGTTAAATCGGGCAACATTAATGGAAGAGGTGGTATCTGAGTTTCTGCGCTGCCAGAAAGCAAAAAGAAAGCGAGCTTTTGCAACGGGGTCGGTAAGCAAACGGAACTGGGCGATTTCCTCTTTCGTTGCAATAAAGCGAACTTGTTGAAATTCTTGGTCTAATTGCTCTTCGGACATAGTTGCGAACTCAGAAAGTTCGAAGGTATAGTCGACACCACGCGAAAGCTCTAATACAGGCGGTAAATCAGGATTAATTAAATAAAACTTTTTTGTAATAGTAACAGAATCAAAAGAGTTCAGTGACTTTGCAGCTACAACCAGATTATATACACCCGTTGGAATAGCATCAAGTGGAATTTCGATAGTTTCAACCATTCCATCATATAATGATTTCAACTGCTTTGGAAAATAGAATACTTCCCGATTTGCACCATCGAAGATGTAGTAATGAAGCAAAATCCCATCGGGAGAAACTTTATTTGCATTGTATATTTCAAAATAAGTTTTCAGAGAAGGTGAAGCCCCATATATTTCTGCTGATGGATCTGGATAAACGTATAGAGAATTACGCAAAAACTGTTCATTTGCAAATTCACCTGCGTTTTTCTGGTTTAGAATTAGATTACACAGGACAATATCACTTAGTTCAAGGCGGTCGTTTCTCATTTTGCGAATAAGTAAATCAAAATTAGCAGCTTTGGTATTTTCTTTTTGGTTGAGGTCAGTTACGGAAAATTCAACTTTGTATTGTCCTTCTTTAAGTCGAAATGAGCGAAGACCGAACAATTTAATATCGCTATCGGGATTAATTTCTGTAACATTATAAGTTGTAATCCATTTATCTTCGAATTCCAGACCCAATGAACTATAAAATTTGATATTGAACTGAATTTTCGAGGTGAATAAATCATTCTCGAATATAAACTTTACATCTCTCTCGTCGAAAGAATAATACAAATTCCATTCATAGAAATCTGAACCCAAATAAAATTGGGCAGAAGAAATATCAATAGACAATTTATTTTGAATAGCAAAAGTAGAGGATATACATAAAAGAAAAATTGTTAGTATATAAAGAGATTTCTTCATTTCAAAAAATAGAATAATAATTTTTCACATAAAACTTATTTTACAATTTAGTCAAAATGAATATGATTATCAATAAATATTAAACTAAATTAAAATAAAAGACGTGTAATATAAATATTTCTTATTTTTGGAGAACAGTTATGGAATTCACATTTGTCTTAGTTCTATTTTTAATCCTGATAATAAGTTCGTCGATTAAAGTAATCCGTGAATATGAAAGAGCAGTAGTATTCCGATTAGGGCGGTTAATTGGTTCGAAGGGTCCGGGGATTATAATTTTAATTCCCTTTATCGATAAAATGGTGAGAGTGAGCCTACGGACAGTTGCTTTCGATATTGAATCGCAAGATGTAATAACAAAAGATAATGTGTCAATCAAAGTAAATGCTGTTCTTTATTTCAGAGTGGTCTATCCTGACAAGGCAATCGTAGAAGTAGAAAACTATTTGTATGCTACCAATCAAATTGCACAAACTACATTGAGAAGCATTCTTGGGCAAAGTGATTTGGACGAGCTACTTTCTGAACGTGAAAGCATAAACAGGAAGCTTCAAGCAATTATCGATGAACACACAGAACCGTGGGGTGTGAAGGTAACATCAGTCGAAGTTAAGCAGATTGATTTACCAATTGAGATGCAGCGAGCAATGGCAAAACAAGCAGAAGCCGAACGCGAGCGCCGTGCAAAAATCATACGTGCAGAGGGCGAAAATCAAGCTGCAAAAACACTTACCGAGGCAGCTGCACAAATTCAACAATATCCCGTTGCCCTTCAATTACGTTATCTGCAATCATTGACTGATATTGCTTCCGAAAAGAATTCGACTACTGTTTTCCCAATTCCAATTGATTTAATCAAGCCATTTTTAGATAATTATTTGAAAAAAGAATAGCGTTTTTCGCTAAATCCGATTAGCAATTAAATAGAACCGATTTGAAAGAGCTTAATTTGTAGCGAGCGGGTTTTCTAATAATTTCGAGTAACCTTCGGAAGGTTCGAAACCTTCCGAAGGTTGAAAACAGAGATTTTTTTAAACAGCTTCAATCTTTCCGCAAATTATTCATTTTAGCACGTTTCGCTATTCACTTACAAATTTGCTTGTTGAAATATATCTACATTTAATAATAAATGCTTGAAATTATCAGTATACGTGTTCATCTACAATGTAATATTAACAAAAACGTTAAGATAAATTAATATATTTAACAATTTTACGATATAAAATGAGCGAGATTAATTCTGCATTTGTTGAAGAACTATACTATAATTATCTTCGGGACCCCCAATCAGTAAGCAAAGAATGGCAAGATTACTTCTCACGTAAAGGGAATATCAAACCAAAGGTAAGCGAAAAGCCCGAACCAGCGACAACAGAGCCAATTAAAATAAAACAAGATGAGGAAATTGAATTTTTATCTTCTATTTCAGCAAAAATTGCTGAAAATATGACTAAAAGCCTTGAAGTGCCAACTGCTACGTCAGTTAGAACTATTCCTGTAAAATTACTTGACGAAAACAGGCAAATAATTAATAAACATTTATTAAACGTTAAGAAAAAGAAAGTATCATTCACTCATATTTTGGCTTGGGCGATAGTAAAGGCATTGGTTAAGTTTCCACAGATGAATTCGCATTTTGATGTAATAGATGGCAAGCCTGCAAAAATAAAGAAAAAGCATATAAATTTAGGTTTGGCAATTGATTTGGAACGCAAAGATGGTTCGCGATTGCTACTTGTGCCAAACATAAAGAATGCAGAAGAACTGACATTTTCGCAATTTGTTGAGCAACACGACTTATTGATTGAAAAAGCACGCAACAATAGGCTTGATTTAACAGATTTGGAAGGGACAACAGTTACATTAACAAATCCAGGAATGATTGGGACAACTCATTCCAGTCCAAGATTAATGAAAGGGCAGGGATTGATTGTAGCAACGGGGTCGATAGATTATCCGACAGAGTTTCAAGCGGTAAATCCCGCAATACTTACAGATATGGCAATTTCAAAAGTTGTAACAATAACCTCAACATACGACCACAGGATAATTCAGGGTGCAGAAAGTGCAGAATTTTTGGCATACATTTCAAATTTGTTGTTGGGGAAAAATAATTTTTACTACCAGATATTTTATAGTTTAGATGTTCCTTTCGAGCCACTCCACTGGCAGACGGATATAGAGAACAAAAAAGCATATCCGTTGAATTTTGAAGACAAAATTGAGAAGAATGCACATATAATGCTGATGATTAATGCTTACCGAGTGAGGGGACATCTACTTGCTTCGAGTAATCCATTAGGTAGAGCAGTTTATTATTATCCCGAATTAGACCCAGCATATTATGGGCTTACAATCTGGGATTTAGATAGATACTTCCACGCTGACGATAGCTGGGAAAGGAACGAACTAACTTTCAGGGAAATTTTCGAGATACTTCGTAGCACATATTGCGGGCACATTGGATATGAATTTATGCACATCCAAGCACCTGACAAAAAAGAATGGATAAAAACGAAGCTTGAAACAAAGAGTTTGAAACCAAAGATTTCAAATGAGAAAAAAGTAGAAATATTGCATAAATTGATCGACGCTGAATTTTTTGAGAACTATTTACATACAAAGTTTATTGGACACAAGAGATTTTCGCTTGAAGGTGGAGAAACTTTAATTGTTCTACTTTCGCAATTATTTGAAAAAGCAGCTGAACATCAACTTCATTCAATAGTTATTGGAATGGCTCATCGTGGGCGTTTGAATGTATTGGTCAATAATGTTGGGAAGAAACCTGAGCTGATATTTAATGAATTCGAGGGTGATTACGCGCCTGAATTAGACCAAGCAGCAGGAGATGTAAAATACCATTTAGGAGACAAAGGGAAATACACGGGGAAAAATGGACATACAGTAGAGATACTTCTATCGCCAAATCCAAGTCACCTTGAATTAGTTAATCCGGTAATTGCGGGAATGGCAAGGGCAATTGATAATAGAATACAGGACGGGACATATTCCAAAGCGTTACCGATAAACATTCACGGAGACGCAGCGTTTGCGGGACAGGGCATTGTGGCGGAAACATTAAACTTATCGCAATTGGAAGGCTATAAAGTAGGTGGAACCATTCATATTGTCGTGAATAATCAAATTGGGTTTACAACTCCATCGGATGCCTCTCGTTCAACTTATTATGCTACCGACATAGCAAAGATGATACAGTCCCCAATTTTGCACGTAAACGGCAACGACCCCGAAGCAGTAGTCGAAGCTGCTGTATTTGCAATGGAATACAGAGAAACTTTTAAAAGCGATGTTATTATTGATTTATTATGCTATCGCAAATATGGACACAATGAAGGCGATGAACCGACATACACTCAACCATTGCTCTATAAAAAAATCAAGTCAATGCCGCCAATTTCTAAAATTTATCAGAATGAGTTAATTAGAGAAAAAGTTATCTCAAATCAAGATGTTGATAATTACTTATCGCAAATAAAATTAAAATATGAAGAAGCATATAATAATCGAGTGATTTTCAAAGGACAAAAGAAATTTGAGTTCTATTTGAAAGAGGGTCGAACACTTTCTCCATATTTTACTGCCATTCACGATAATTTGCTTAAAGAAATCACAACAGCAATAACAACAATACCTGAAAATTTCAATTTGAACCCTAAATTAAAGCAATTTGTTAAGAAGCGATATGAAATGGTGTTCGATGGTGAAGGAGCAATAGATTGGGCTATGGCAGAGGCACTTGCTTTTGGTTCTTTGCTGGTGGAGGGTCGAGATGTTAGATTTAGCGGGCAGGACAGCAGACGTGGGACGTTCAGTCAACGGCACGCAGTTCTTTTTGATTATTTTAATGAAGATATATATATTCCGTTAAATCACATACGCAAAAATCAAGGTAGAATGCGAATATTCGATAGTCCGTTGTCGGAAGTAGCAACGCTTGGGTATGAATATGGGTACAGTATTATTGCCGATAGCGATTTAACGGTATGGGAAGCACAATTTGGGGATTTTGCAAATAATGCTCAAACATTTTTCGACCAATACATAAGTTGCGGCGAAGTCAAATGGGGGCAAAATTCTAATCTGGTAGTATTGCTACCTCACGGTTACGACGGGCAGGGTTCTGAA
The DNA here is from genome assembly GCA_022707965.1 of Bacteroidota bacterium. Lineage (GTDB taxonomy): Bacteria > Bacteroidota > Ignavibacteria > Kapaibacteriales > UBA2268 > JAKIZO01. The sequence goes on along the minus strand of JAKIZO010000003.1, from coordinate 42,009 downwards.
CATTCGAGTGCTCGATTAGAACGTTATTTACAGTTATGTGCTGATGAAAATATGATTGTAGGGAATTTCACAACACCGTCTAACTATTTCCATGCATTGCGACGTCAGTTGCTATTAACTCACAAATTGCCTTTGATACTTATGACACCAAAATCAATGTTGCGGCATCCGCTTGCAGTATCAAAAAGAGATGAATTTATATATGGTGAATTTCATCACATCTACGATGATAATACAGTAGATAGAGATAAAGTAGATAGATTAATTTTGTGCACGGGCAAAATTTATTATGAACTACTTGAAGAAAGAACAAAGAGAAATATAGCTAATATTGCGATTGTAAGAATTGAACAATTATATCCGCTGCATAAAGAATTGCTTCAAAATGTCATTGATAGTTACTCAAATGTAAAAGAAATTATATGGGTTCAGGAAGAACCACAAAATATGGGTGCATTCCCCTATTTATATCCAATTTTTATAGAAATGATTGATGATTTTAAAAATAGATTTCGTTATATTGGGCGCCGCGCTTCTGCTGCAACTGCAACGGGTTCATATAAAAAGCACCTTATGGAGCAAGAAAAGATTATAGACGAAGCTATGAAGTTTTAAAAATAAGATATAAATGTTTTTTATAAATATTTGGTGAAATAAAATGCGAAAAATTAAAATTGGAGTTATTGGAACAGGTCATCTTGGTTCAATTCACACAAAATTGTGGAAGCATAATCTTGATGTAGATTTAGTTGGGATTTACGATGTAGATAAAGACAAAGGTATAAATATAGCAAATGAGTATTTTATTAAATCATTTGATTCGCTTGATGAATTATTCCAGAATGTTGATGCTGTTACAATTGCAAGCCCAACAACAACTCATTATGAAGTTGCAGAATTGGCGATTGAGAACAACAAGCACTGTTTTATTGAAAAGCCAATTACTTCGACTTATGAAGAAGCAGTAAAATTAATCGAACTGGCAGAAAAAAGCAAAGTGCTTATTCAAGTTGGTCACGTCGAACGATTTAATCCCGCAATTAAAGCATTGAAGGAAACTCGAATAGAACCGATGTTTATCGAAGCCCACCGATTAAGCCAGTTTAAGCCACGAGCAACAGATGTTTCGGTTATTCACGACTTGATGATACACGATATTGATTTAATGCTATGGCTGGTAAATTCGGAAATTAAAACGCTTGATGCGACAGGTGTATCGGTGATTACTGATACAATTGATATAGCAAATGCAAGAATAAAATTTGAGAACGGAGCAGTTGCGAATCTCACGGCATCAAGGCTTTCGGCACACCCAATGCGAAAGATGAGAATATTTCAGAAAAACGCTTATATTTCGATTGATTTCGGTAATCAAGAAGTCGAACATTTTTACTTATCCGAGAATGTTTCTGCTGAAAATGCTGAATATGCTCATCTTCTTGGTTCAATTCAAGATGGGTTGAAAAACCAGAATATATATTATTCCAAACCATCTGTGCCGAAATTAAATGCTATTGAAGAAGAACAAAAAGCATTTATTAACGCTATAAAGTATAATGAACCGATTGCTGTTGATGCTTATTCTGCTGCCAAAGCACTGAAATATGCAGAAGAGATATCACAGCAAATCGAAAATCAAAAATAAATTTGTTGATGGTATAGTTTTAGATTTTTATTAATTTAGATTTTCATAATCATTCTAATGGCTGTTTATGAGAAATTTTTTACTATTATTTTTCATTTTGTTCATAGTTTCTTGCGATAGCCCTGAAAAGAAAGATGGTACTGCCGAAAGCAAAAAGCAAACGGTAAACGATGATAAGCATAATGAAGACAAGAAATCAAAATTAGGTGGTGATACCTGTCAGGTGTATTTTGAAGATAATCAGACAGGCAATAATACTTTGAATGAGATAGATACAAATCTTCTTAACAAGCAAAAACTTTTAAAAGCAAAACACGAAAACAGCCATACTATCAGTTTGAGAAACGCTATTGATTTGTTTAATGCTAATCAGTCGACAAATAAATATATTACCAAATTTGCTTTTGACGGAAGTGGAAATTCAAATTTGGGTAAATTATCTAATAACGATGAAATTTACTCTTTTGTGCGGTTGTACCAGGAAGGCTACCTGTCGGGAAAATTCATTATGGTTAATTTCACTGAAAATAAAAACGGGACTTTTGATTTAGATGTAATGTTTCAGCACAAACAGGATCGAATTTTTCGGTTTGTGATGGAATTTGATAAACAAAGTAACATATTTATCATTAAAGGCATTTATTCACCTGCAAAATATGATGAACAATCGGTAAAGTTTTATAGGAAACTCTACTCAATATATCTAAATGATGAGGGTTTTGGGGTATAATGAGTAAGTTTCTGGGATATAGATATTCAGAAATACCTCTATTTTTTGCACTTATTTCTTTTCTCATCGGTTTTATTATAATAAATTTACTTCCTAATGTTGGTTACTTAATCTATGTATTAGCAATAATCTCGTTATCGATTATTATATTGGCATATAGAAAGAAACTATATTTTTGGTCTTTTGCGTTCATTTCGCTACTTTTCGGGTCTATTTATGCTGTTATTGTTCCTGCGACAAGATTGAGCAATCCGTATCCAATTGACCTTGAATTTAAAACATTTTGCGATGGGAAGATTATATCCATTAAAAACAAATCAGAAAATAAAATTAACTTTGTATTTAAAGGCAAAGTGTATGTCCCAAACTTCAAACGTCCTTTCAAACAAAAGGTATATGTTAAATATTACAATCCAGAATTTGATTTATATTCGGGCGATAGAGTAAAATTTTATGGGAAAATACGCTTACCAAGAAAAAAAGTTTTGCCTAATGAGTTTGATGAAGAGAAATATTATGCGGGGCTGGACATTCAGTGGATTGCTACTGCGGAAAAAGTGTCTATTGTAAGCAAACCAATAAACATATACTATTTAAGAGATTTAGTTCGGGAAGGAATAAAAAGCAAATCGGGCAAATTGTTCGATAGCGAACGAAGTAGTATTGTCAATGCAATACTTCTGGGAGATAAATCAGCAATAACACCTGAGACAAGGCAACTTTATGCTCTCTCGGGAACGGCACACGTGCTTGCTTTAAGCGGTTTGCACATAGGTGTAATCAGCTTCGTAGTATATATATTTATTGGAATATTTGGAAATCATCACATAAAATTTTTGGTTTTTGTTTTCATACTGTTAGTTTATAATTTTATCACAGAATTTCAGCCATCGGCGGTGCGAGCAAGTTTAATGGCAATAATGATTTTGTATGCAAGGTACTATCAGAAGCAATACACTTTGCTAAATGTGGCGAGTGCAGTTGTATTTTTATCGATTGTATTTTCGCCAAATTTAATATATTCAGTCAGTTTCCAGATGTCCTCGCTTGCAATATTGGGTATATCAATGTTCTTTAACCCAATAAACAATTTTCTGAAAAATATAATTTCGGATAAAAGTGAAATTTTAAATTATGTAAGAGGAAGTATAGCCATTACTTTCTCTGCCTCAGCAATTCTTGCACCGCTCATAGCATATTATTTTAAGACATTTTCATTGATTTCATTTGTTGCTAATTTGTTTGTTGTGCCAATATTTTCATTAGTGTTAATAGGTTCATTGTTAGCAATAATAATATCCTTAGTTAGTTTCACGGTCGCATCATATTACGCATATTTTGTAACTTTTTTGCTGCTGCTGACAAACAAAATCAATCAGATTTTAGTCTCAATTCCCTTTTCGTATATTTCAGGAGATGTTTCGCTTTATTATTCGTTATTTTTTAGTTTTGCGATAATCTATATTTTTTCTTCAAGTAACAATAGGCTTGCTATTTCGAGAACAGTTGTTAGTATTTTAATGATACCTTTGTTTATTTTTTACGCAAAACCAACTTATGAGAGCTACACTGTAAAGAACAAAAAAATTTTCCCACGCAATCAGCTAGTTGCTTCATTATTCAGATATAGCAAAGATACAGTATTTGTGTATCTTGCTGATAGAAAGCCTGCTCAATATCCAAGAAACGATTATTATTTAGTAGATTATTTAGCAAGAATTCCTGATGAATTAATTATTGCTGTAAATGGAAATGCAGGAATAAATACAGCTGATAAACTGCGGGAAAAGCGTAAATTCGAATATATAGAGCTTTCCCCATCTGCTCAGAAGGAATTAGAAGCAGAGCTTTTTCCAAATACTTTCGTTTCTCAAATTATTGAGGTAATTGATGAAGATTAAAATTCACAAGCCAAATATTTTCCCACAAAATAGAATTATTGCAGGAATAACCGAAACAAATTTTGATAGATTTTCTTCGGGGTTTTCTATTTTTCCTGCTAAAATTTTTAGCATTGAAGAAGTTGAATATTTCAGGGTAATACTTGCAAATAATCTTGGATTGAAACGGCAATATTTAGCTTTTCAAAAGCAGGAACATAGTGATTGTATTCAGGTAATTGATAGTATAAATATTCACGAAATAAACATTTCCGATGGAATGATAACCAATCTGAAAAATGTTGTACTAAATGTAACAGTTGCAGATTGTGCTGCTGTTTTGATTTATGATGAGCAAAAAGAAGTAATCGGTGCATTTCATTCGGGTTGGCGAGGCACTCAGAAAAACATTGTAGCAAAAGGAATACAGAAAATGGAAGAAAATTTCGGGTGTTCAGCGAAAGATATGATTGTGTGGATTTCGCCATCTGCGGGAATGAAAAACTATGAAGTAGGGCAAGAAGTAGCTGAACTCTTTGATGAAAAATTCACCAAACCGGTTGGTAATGATAAATTTTTACTCGATATTAAAGGAGCAATAAAAGAACAACTTCTTAATTGTGGTGTAATAGAGAAAAACATTGAAATATCTGAAATTTGCACAATTGAAGATAGTCGCTTTCATTCATTTCGTAGAGACAGGGACCGCTCAGGAAGAATGTCGGCTTTTATAGGAATGAAATAAGAAAAGTTATTTGTAATCCTGGGGCTGTTTGAAAAGAGAACATTAAATAAATATCATCAAGTTTCTCCAGGTGTTTCAAAGTTATGAGCCTCTACATAATTATCATAATTTTTCCCTACAACGTTTTTCAACAACTTTACTAATACCTTCGGAAGGGCGGAAACCTTCCGAAGGTTAACAATACTTTTGAGACTGTAATTTACTTCAATTAAAGATATATTTACATTTGAATTCTAAATCCAAGATAGACATTGCGTTCGGCTGCTGGGAAGAATTCTTTGCCTTCACCGCTTGCAGCATAAAGTTTATTGAAAAGGTTGTAGACACTTGCACGAAGTTCAATTGAGTTTAGACCCAAAACTTTGCTGAAAGTGTAGGACATATCTAAATCATAAATATTGTATGCCTCGACCACGTTATCGGTGTAGTAGTCCCAGTCCAGGTGTTTGCGAATGTCTTCGTTAGTTTTAAGCATATCACCGAAGTTATCGGTTCTAAATTCACCTACATATTTGCTCAAAAGCGACAGGTAGAAATCACCAATTTGATATGTTAATCGTAGATTTCCCAGAACATCAGGAAAACCTGCAATACGATTATCTTTAAGAGAAACAGTTGCACCGTGGTCAGTTAGAAAGTCATATTTAATAATGTAATTTTTGCTTAATGTTAGGTTGCCGGAAATATCAAGTTTTCCGAATGGTAAATCGAAAATATTAGCGGAAGCCTGTAATTCGACACCGAAATGACGAGTGCGAGGAGCATTACCATCAATGGGATTGCCGAAAATATCTAATTTTCCACTTTTAACAAATTCGTCGAAATGTTCCATCCAGTAAGCATTGATGTTGAAAAAGTAATTGTCCGCTCTCAAATTGTAGCCAAGTTCAAAATTTAGCATTGATTCGGGTTTGATAATAGGTTCAGAGAAATCGTATCTAACGGTGCCATCGGGCATTTTCTCACCTTTAAAGAGCGGTTTTTTCCCTGTGTAGCTACTACTTGCGTCGTAAAGGTTTTTCATTCGAGGTTCACGAGAAGTATAGGCAACGAAAGAATAAATATTAGACTTTTCGTCTAAATTATAATTCACTCCAATTCGAGGATTTACGAAGAAATAATGTATATTGAATAAATCACCACCATTACCAACTGTGTCTCCTTTGATGTTGACATACTTGGTATAATTAATTCCTGCTTTCTCGTTAGTTATTCTGTATGAATGAATTACTGTTTGAAGCTCGCCCGTAAGAATTAAATTATCAGAGATATTATGTTCTTCTCTAACAAAGAATGAGAAAATATCACGCTCTCCATTATATGAATAGAACTTGTAGTCAGGATTGAAGTTTGCGGGTAAGTTTTCAGCATATCGAATTTTTCCCCAATGCTCTGAGCGATGAATACGGACTTCGCCCCCAAAAGTAAGCAAGCCATTGTCGTGCTGCAATTGCAAGCGAGGTATCCATCCGCCCTGTCGATTGTAAACAAAAGCTCGAATGATAGAATTTTCGGGGTCTTGGACATCAGCAGGAAAGCCATTTTCGGGCGTAAGTCTGAACGTTTCTTTGTTCATCCAGCCAGTTCCATCAAAATCGAAGAAGCCTTTGCCGGAATAGAAAAATAAAGTTGATTTCAGAGTTAAATTGTCGGTAATTTTCCAATCGTTTAGCATTTCGTAGTGTGGTTGGGAGAAATTCTCGATTTCCTGTTTTCTTCGGACAGTAATCCAGGAAATGTTTTGCCCGGTGGAATCGTACATCCAGAAATTATAATTGTGGCGTCGTAGATTTTTGTCTTTGATATATGATTTTGGCAGTCCATTGTAAGCCAAACCATCAGCAAAAGGACCTCCGAAAACATTGATTTGTGTAGTTAAATTGCCATCGAAGCGAGCAAATCCGAGGAAATACCCATTTAGACGAGCCCACGAAACATCGCGGTAACCAAATGAATTAATACGCGAAAGACGAGCATAAACAGCATATTTATCATCTATAATACCAGATGAAGCCTGAATTGAGTATTTGCTCGTATTTTGTTCATAATTATCGCCAAATTGCTGAAAACCAACACCAGTTTCCAGAGTTGCACCGGGCTGAACAGTAAAATTAGAAGTTTCGAGATTGATGCTCCCTCCTATTGCAGGAAAACCAAAATTGGACAAGCCCGCACCACGCTGAACCTGGATGTTATCGATACTTGCAGCAATATCGGGAAAATTAATCCAATACATATTGTGGTCTTCGGGGTCGTTTTGTGGAACTCCATTGACAAGCACAGCAATACGTCTCTGGTTAAAACCACGCATAGTTAAGTTAGAATATCCAACTCCTGCACCACTTTCAGAGAAAACGAGAATAGAAGGAAGTTCGGAAAGCATCATCGGCAAGTCTTTGACGGTATGCCTTCGTTCGACTTCTGAAACAGTAATTTGAGCAAATGGGACGGGACTGCGTCGCTCCTCTGCCCTGTTTGTCGAAATTGTGATACTTGGTGTTTTGAAAGCGCGAAGTGTGTCGCGGCTTTCAGCTAATTCTGCCGAAGCAAAAGAGAAATTCAACACAAAAAGTGCAATTAAACAATAAAACTTTCCCATCTTGAAAAGCCCTTTGTTAAAGTTAAACATAAGCTTTTCCGATGGAGAACAAATTTGAGAGAAACTCGGGGAAGAAGCCTTTGCGGTTTCCGTTTCCCTACGCCGGTATTATCCGGATCAGGTTCAAGGAGTTTTCTCTCAGCCAATACTATTGTATTAGCACCTCCAACGGAACAGTTTTATAACGAATGATAATTAAAAATATTATTTTTTTGAATAAGAAAATTGTTATTCAATGAATTCGTCATAAGTAATTGTAATAAATAAAAATTAGAAGTTGATTTTTCTTTTAAATGCAAGAAAAAATAACTAACTTTGTTAGTTTAAAAATTATCATTTATTAAATGATGAATATAAGTAATAATAATTCAAGCAGTAGGCTCACAGCTCTTGATTTCACCCGTTTCTTCGCAATGATAATGATGATGCAGGGGCACGTTATTTATGAGCTTGCAAGCCCTAACACAATAGATTATTCTACTTTTGGTTGGAGTGTTTGGCAATTCATAAGAGGTCTGACAGCACCAACGTTTTTATTTATTTCCGGTGCAGTGCATATTTTTGCAAACAAGCGTTTAGAAGATGGTTCTCTGGGTAGAAATATTGTATGGAAAAGGATAAAGATTGCATTAATGTTGATGTTGATTGGTTATCTGCTTGTTTTCCCAGCTGCAAGAGTGTATGATTTACAATTTGTCAGCGAAGATACTTGGATAACCTTTTTCAGTGTTAATATTTTGCAGTTATTTAGTGTATCTTTGCTTTTACTACTTACACTTTTTATTATTACTAAAAATAATAAGACACTTGGTTATTTATCATTAATTCTGGCGTTCATAATAGTATTTGCCTCACCATTTGTTCATAAGGTACATTGGTTTGATTATTTACCTGAATTTTTTGCTGCATATTTGTCTTCCGAACACGGTTCTTTATTTCCTGTATTTCCTTTTTCAGCATATTTGCTATTCGGTGCTTCATTTGGTGTATGGTTGCAAAACATTGAGCGTGAAAAGCGTAATGATTTTTTGATGAAAACTTGCTGGAAAATTGGCTTGCCTACTATAATAATTGGTTATCCGATGATGATGCTATTTAGCAAAGTAAGCGTTCCTTTTATTGATGTGATGAGAGTAAATCCTGGATTTTTCTTCATTCGCATTGGCTTAGTCTTGACTATTATCTCATTAATGACATATCTCTATAACTTGACCAAACCTTTGGGCAAATATTACTCGATGTTCGGCAAGAGAGCAATTTATATATACGTTATTCATTTAATGCTCATCTATGGTTCCCCTATTTCTGCGGGATTAGCAAAGTATTTCCGTTCCCAGTTATCGCTGGAATACTCGATTTTGGCTGCATTATTTGTAATTGGTGCAACATTAGCAATTGTGTATCTTTACGAGCAGGTTATTAATCAACACAAGTATCCTAAATTAGTATTTCGATATGCAGTAGCAGCTTATCTATTTTATGTTTTCTTTATTTAATAATATTTAATAATATAATTTATTCAATCACCAATTAGCACAGACTAAACGATTAATTGGTAACCAAATATCAATTAATTTTTGTTCATATATTTGCTTATCTCAACAAACCATATTACTTTTGCGTTATATAACGTGAAAGTAATATGGTTTGTTATTATGAAAAAAACAATTGGATTAATTCTTATTTTTTTGCTGCCAGTATTAATAGTTTACTTATTGTTTTTTGAACCTGAATATAAGCCAACAAAATTAGAATTGTTGAAACAGTCAATGCAGCAAAAGAAGAAACCGTCAGTTGACCACAGCAAATTCGCTGAATTGAATAAGAAGTTTGAACGCCCACAAGATGTTACAAAAACCTGCATTAGTTGCCATAATAAACGTGATATTGAGGTAATGGCAACATCGCATTGGCGTTGGCTGATAGACGAGTATATGGAAGGAAGAGGGATTATTTCACTCGGCAAGCGTAACGCTATCAACAATCATTGTATATCTATTGGCGGAAGTGAAGGAAGTTGCAATAGGTGTCATATTGGCTATGGTTATGATAGCAAGAATTTCGATTTCACCAAAGCAGAAAACATTGATTGCCTTTCCTGCCACGATAATTCGGGATTATACGAAAAAGAAAAGGAGGCAGCGGGGTACCCAAAATCAAACTTAGATTTCACAAAGATTGCTCAAAGCGTTGGTCGACCAAAGATGGATAATTGTGGATATTGCCATTTTAATGGTGGTGGCGGGAATAATTCTAAACACGGGGATTTGGAAGAAGCATTGTATACAGCAAATCGTGAAGTAGACGTTCATTTAGCACGTGATGGTGCGAATTTCGAATGTGTAGATTGCCATAAAGCGGAAAATCATAATATCAAAGGTAGGCTATATACAGTCGCATCAATGAACAGAAATCGTCTTCTTTGCGAAGATTGCCACAGCGATGCACCTCACAGCGAAAGTATTATCAATGAACATACGACAAAAGTTGCTTGCCAGACTTGCCACATTCCTACTTATGCCAAAGTAAATCAAACCAAAACATTTTGGGATTGGTCGAAAGCAGGAAAACTCAAAGATGGCAAACCATATAAAATTGATAACGAACAAGGAAACGATATTTATCTTTCGGAAAAGGGCGAAATTCGCTGGGAAAGCAATTTAACACCAGAGTATGTTTGGTTCAAGGGCACAGCAACACATTATTTATTCGGAGATACCATAAAACAAGTGCCTGTTAAATTAAACGAATTCAATGCAAGTTACTACGATATGAACTCAAAGATATATCCAGTTAAAATAATGAGAACAATTCAGCCATACGACCCTGTTTACAACAGACTTGTTTCACCAAAATTATGGGATAAGGAAGATGGAAAAGGTGCATTTTGGAAAGATTTTGATTGGGCGAAAGCAATTGATACGGGAATGAAATACGCAAATCTTGAATGGAGCGGGAAATATGGATTTGTCGAAACTGAAATGTATTGGCTATTAAATCATATGGTTTCTCCCAAAGAACATTCATTGAAGTGCGTTGATTGCCATACAAGAAATGACAGTCGATTGAAAACAATTAACGATGTGTATCTTCCTGGAAGAGATAGGAATATCTGGATAGACAATATTGGAATTGCGTTAATTCTGGCTGTTGTTTTTGGGGTTGTTGCTCACGGTGGGACAAGAATTATTTATCTAAGAAAAAAGAAAAATCATAAAGGAGACAAATAGCAATGAAAAAAGTATATATTTATCGAGGATTTGAAAGATTTTGGCATTGGGCGCAAGCATTTTTAGTGTTCTTTCTTGGATTTACAGGATTTGAAGTACACGGTTCTTTTAGTTTTTTTGGTTTTGAGCAGGCAGTAAAACTACACATTATTGCAGCATATTCATTAATAGTACTAATTATCTTTGCAATATTCTGGCATTTTGCAACGGGCGAATGGAGGCAATACATACCAACACTTGAAAATATCAACAAACAAATACGTTACTACATTACGGGTATATTCCAAAATGCACCGCATCCTGTGAGAAAAACAGTATTAAGCAAGATAAATCCTTTGCAAAGACTTGTGTATTTGGGACTGAAAATCGTGCTATTTCCGCTTATGATAACTACGGGCATATTATACTTGTTTTATAGATTTCCACAAGGTGAAACAGGGATAAAAATCACTATTAATAATTTAAGCACAATTGCCTATTGGCACACAATAGGTGCATTTCTGTTGGTCGCGTTTGTAATAGCACATTTATATTTAATTACCACGGGACAAACTATTACATCTAACTTAAAAGCAATGATTACAGGTTATGAAGAATTAGAAGAAGAAAATGAAGAGGTGAAAGATGAAAACTCAAAATAACTATATGAATCCATATCTGGCGGGATTTTTATTGGGATTGCTGCTTCTGGTAACTTTTGTTGTAACGGGGCGTGGGTTGGGAGCAAGCGGTGCAATAAAAAGCGTTGTAGTTGCAGGAGTTGAGACAGTTGCTCCGACACATGCAAAAAATGCAGAATTCTACAAAGAATATGTTGCATCACACAATGAAGGTGTGTTAAAAAACTGGCTTGTATTCGAAATTTTAGGAGTGATAGTTGGGGCGTTTGTATCGGGACTTGTAGCAAATAGACTTACCTGGAAGGTAGAGCATAATCCAAAAATTAAATCACGAACACGTTTGATTGCGGCATTATTCGGTGGAATGTTGTTTGGGCTGGGGGCACAATTTGGACGTGGCTGCACAAGTGGTGCGGCGTTAAGCGGAATGGCGGTGCTTTCAGCTGGTGGAGTGCTTACAATGCTTGCAATTTTTGCCACTGCGTATGCTCTGGCATATATTTTTAGAAAATTGTGGATATAGAGGAGAAAGATAAATGGGTCCATTTGTTCCTGACATAATCAGCAACGAATTGAATTTGATTGTTGCTTTGATAATCGGATTTTTCTTCGGATTTATTCTTGAGCAGGCGGGGTTCTCGTCGTCAAGAAAGCTTGCAGGATTGTTCTATGGTTATGATTTTACAGTATTGAGAGTATTTTTTACTGCGGGTGTAACTGCAATGATTGGAATAATTGTGTTGAGTTTTTTGGGGATAGTAGATTGGAATATGTTATTTATTAATCCGACTTTTCTATATTCGGCTATAATTGGCGGAATAATAATGGGTGCGGGATTTATTATTGGAGGATATTGCCCGGGAACAAGTTTTGCAGGTGCATCAATTGGGAAAATAGATGCAATAGTATTTATTGTTGGGGGAATATTAGGAGTTTTTGTTTTTGCAGAATTATATCCATACTTCAAAGATATTTATCTTGGCTTCGACTATGGAGAATTGCGTATAGATAAATTATTAAATGTAAATCCTGGAATTATTGCTTTAGGTTTTACTTTGATGGCGTTTGTTGCATTTATTATCACATCAAAGATAGAAAGAAAAGTAAATAATATCAGCACACATAGCAAAAAGTTTTTTGAATTGCCTGAAAATAAACCATTATTATTTGGATTTGCTTTTATTGCTGTATCACTTATTCTTACATTTTTACCGACGAGGGAAGTATATTTACAAAATAAAATAGAGGGAATTGTTCAGGATAAGGGAATTAGGCAAATTGACCCATTAGAGTTTGCTTTTAGAGTAATTGATGAAGATAATTCATTGCTGGTCGTTGATTTGCGAGATAGAAGCGACAAAAGATACAAGACTATACCTGGTTCGAAACAAATTCCTTTCGATGAGTTGTTTTATAGAGAAAATCAGAATTTTATCAAGAAAATTCCGAAAACAATCGTGTTTGTTGATGGCCAAGGAATACTATCAAGCAAGGCAGTTGCTTTTGCCAATGAAATTGGTAATCACAGAACAGTGGCTCTTCGAGGTGGATTGGAAGGTTTTTGGGCACAATTTCAAAACAAGCCTAAGGAAATCAATCAAAACGATTTGCACCAGGTTGCTTATTTAAATTTCATTACATCTGCACCCGAAAAATTACAAATGCTCGAAACAAAATACTCACGCAGTGGACAAAGCACAGACGCAAAACCGAAGAAAAAATCAGGCGGTTGCTAATAGTGAAAATCTGACAAGAAATCATTCGAGCGTAAAAAGAAATTTTGAAAATAAGTAATATATCGTTAATTTTGTAATTACTATAATTGTAAAATGGAGTTTGGAAATGGCAAAAAAAGAACAAAGATTTATGATTACGCTCGAATGCACTGAGGCAAAAGCTGAGGGGAAACCAGCTTCGAGATACACAACAACAAAGAATAAGCAAAATACACCAGAGAGACTGGAGCTCAAAAAATACAATCCTTTTTTGAGACGTCACACTATTCACAGAGAAATTAAGTAATTTTACGAAATTTGATGTAAAAATGCCTTTCGAGTTGTATTTTGGAAGGCATTTTTTATTTTTATGAAGACAATTACAAAAATAATACTGCACAGATTACTCACACTTATTAGCTCAACCTGGAGAATTAGAGTATTTGGAGAGTGCGACGACATTCCCGCAGTATTTGCTTTCTGGCACGGAGAGATGCTACCAATATGGAAGTTTTTTTCCCGAAAGCTGGATAAAAAATATGCAGTAGTAAGTCTGAGCAAAGATGGGCAGGTATTAGCTGAGCTATTGGAGAAGTGGAACTATTCTCTAATACGTGGTTCTTCCTCAAAAAACAGCAAAGACGTGTTGGAGAGAGCAACTGAATTATCTAAAAACGCGAGTATTTTCATAACACCAGATGGACCACGTGGTCCAACGCGCAAATTTAAAAATGGGGCAGCAATAATAGCATATCGCAGTGAAGCCCCGTTGTATCTTGTTCGTGCATTCGTTAGCGGAAAATTTGTATTCAAGCGAAGTTGGGACAAATTTATTTTACCACTACCTTTTTCAAGAATAAGAATAGTAATTTCTGAAAAGCAGTATATTCCGAAAGAGCTTTCGAGAGAAGAAGTAGCCGAAAAAATAGTCCAGATTGAAAAAACAATAAATTCTATTAGCTGAAATGATTACAGATTTTTTTTCAAAAGTATACGGGAAAATCGTTAAATATCGAAATCGAAGGTATGACCGCGAGGAACATCTTTCGACGAAAATTTCTATTCCCGTAATCAGTGTTGGCAATCTTTCGGTTGGCGGCACAGGCAAAACACCATTTGAGGAACTACTGGTAAAACAATTACAATCAATAGGGAAAAAGCCCGCAATTATTGGACGTGGATATAAAAGGCAATCAAAAGGCGAAATAATTATATGCGATGGGAAAAAAGTGTTGGTAGATGCTCGGGAAGGTGGAGACGAATTGGTTTTGCTTGCAAGAAAGCTTAAGGTGCCAGTAATTGCAAATGAATCGAAAGTGGAAGCAGCATTGTCGGCAGAGAGAAGATTTGATATAGATTGCATAGTTGTAGATGATGGATTTCAGCATAGAGCATTAATAAGAAATATCGATATTGTACTTATAGACAGAGAAACACTTGAAAAACCTTATTTGCTGCCGAAAGGATTGCTTCGCGAGCCCTTAGAATCGCTAAACCGAGCAAATGTCGTGTGTTTGACGAGCGGGGCAAAAATAACCGATGAATTAAAACAATATATGAATCAGGATACAATTTTCATTAAAGTAACTGTTCAAAATGGATTGCCTTATATATTAGGCAATATTAAAAGCGACTTTGAAGAAATTGAAAAGATAAGGAAAAAAGAAAGAATTGTTGCTATTGCGGGGATTGCAAAACCTTATAGATTTTATGAAATGGTGAAAAAATTAGAATATAACCTTGTAAATTATCTGAATTTTAGTGACCATTATTATTATGATAGAAACGATATTGAAAAAATAAGACGCTTTGCAGAAAACAATAATTCACGTTTTATTGCACTGACTGAGAAAGATGCAGTGAAATTACTCAAATTTGTAGATAGATTTGATCATTATGGATTGAAACTTCTTGTATTTCCAATTACTATGGCAATAAGCGAAGGTGGCAAAACTTTTACAAATTTCTTGAAAATTAAGTTAGGGTAGTAACGCTATTTAATAATTCTGCGAGTTTTTTCGCCGCATTTTTTCGTTCAAATTGCTGGATTAATTCAAGATTTGGGTTAATAATCGTAGAATTTGATTTCCACAAGTTGATAAAATCCAGGAAAATATCAGAAATGGTGCTAATTTCGGTTTGATGAGCAACTTTACCAGAATTAGTATCATAAATTAATCGAGCAATTGCACCGTTGGTCGGTGCGATTGCAAGTATTGGTCGTTGGACGCCTATGTATTCATATACTTTTCCAGGCACAATTTCTTCACTTTCTTTTGATTCATCTACGACAAGCAGTAAAGCATCGGAAGTCATTAGATGTGCGATGCTATCTTTGTGTGGGATATAACCAATAATTTCGATGTTTTGTTTGAAAGAGCAATTATCGAACATTTCAAGAACTTCATTACCAAAACGCCCAATAAACTTTAATTTGAAATCATTAGCACTGATTTTATTATCAGACAAAAGTTTTTCGATAGCAGTAAGTAACGCAAGTGGGTTGCGTCTGCCGTACATTGAGCCAGTATAAGTAAGAGTGAATTTTTCGTTTCTCTTGTAATCAACATCTGGGAAATCTTCTGAATCGAATCCATTAGGGACGTGAATAAATTTGTCTTTGTCGAGCGATGGATATTTGTTAAAAGCATCTTTTATTATTCCTTCCCAGGCACATTCGACAAAGTTGCTTTCTTCGAATACAGATTTTTCTAAGCTTCTGTCTATGATTGCAGGTAAGAACCAGCGTTTTGGTGCAGAAATAAAGCCTGTCCAAGGGTCGCGCAAACCCGCAACCCAGGGCAAATTAGTTTTTCTTTTAGCATATCTTGCAATCAAAGAACAAGTGTAAGGAGGAGAAGATGAATATATTGCTTTGCAATTATATTCATTAATAATTTTAAGAGCTTCTTTTTTTGCAGTAAGAAGCCAGCCAATACGAGCATCGGGAATGAAGAAAGTAGCACGGATAAATTCAGAGATACGCTCTTTGAAATTCAGTGATTGGTCTTCTTTTTTAATTGTATTGACGTCAATCGGGGTGCCTGGCTTTTTGCCTGTAAAAAACCGGTAAATATCATAAGGTTCATAAATTTTTGTACGGCGGACAATAACATCGTCGGGAATTTCAGCAATCAGAGATTCATCGCGAGCGGGGAACTGGCCGTTCTCGACAGTCAAAACAATTGGCTGCCAACCGAACTGGCGAATATACTTGATGTGTTTGAGAACTCGTTGAACACCTGGACCACCAGACGGTGGGAAATAATAAGCAACTACAAGGAAATTGTTCATCATTCAATATTTTGCACTTGTTCACGAATTTTTTCGAGTTCTTCTTTGCAATGGACAACAAGATGAGAAATTTCGGTATCGTTGGCTTTGCTACCGATTGTATTAATTTCTCGATGAATTTCCTGCAATAGAAAATTAATTTTTCTACCTTCGGAAACTTTTGATTTAACGGCATCATTAAAAAACTTAAAGTGTGAATATAGTCGGGTGCATTCTTCCGAAATATCGAGTTTATCAGCGAGCAAGATAATTTCAAGTTGCAGGCGATGTTCGTCGATTTCATCGCTTTCGAAAAGTTGAGCGACACGATTTCTCAATCGTTCTCTTTCCTGTGGGACTTTGTTCAAACTGATTTGTTCGATTTTTTGAACATTTTCGTGGATTTTCTTCATTCGAGCAATAATATCTTTGGAAATTTGTTGCCCTTCGCGAAGTCTCATTGCATCAAGGTTTTTAAGAGCTTGTTTCAGAGCTCTGGTAATAAGTTTCATACAGACGTCTTCGTCAATAGCATCGTCCTGCTTATAGAGCAAATCGCGAAACGCGAGTAAATTTTCCAATTTTACGGCATCTTTTAGTTTTAATTCTTTTTTTAATTGGTTTAGAACATTATAGCAAGCAGCGGCAGCATCAAGATTAATGTTGAAGCTTTTTATAGATGGGTCTGTATCAACATTAATCGAGAGAAACACACTTGCACGCGAAATATTATTTCTAAGAATTTCGCGAATTTCAAGTTCGTGATGGGACAAAGATTTTGGCAAACGACAGTTAATTTCTAAATTTTTACCATTTAATGTTTTTATTTCGACAGTAACATAAAACCCGTTTTCATTGAGTTCAACTTTACTGAACCCCGTCATACTTTTGAGCATAAAAATCCTATATGATATTAAGAATAATTACAAAATTACCTTATTTTGATGAATAAAAAAACAATAATAGGCGATTAGTCGGACTTAGTGAGTTTTGCAGGAGAATTGTCATCAACTCGTGAAATTGTAATTTCGACACGTCTGTTTTTGGCTCGACCTTCTTCGGTTGAGTTGTCCTCGACTGGTCTTTTATCGGCAAAGCCTCTGATAACAAGGTTATCGTCAGAAACACCAAGAGAAATAAGCCTATACCCTACATTTAAAGCACGGGCAACGGAGAGGTGCCAGTTTGATTCATATTGAAAGGTTCTGATGGGAGTGTTGTCGGTATGACCGTCAACAAAAATAGTGTTGTTTAGAGTTGCCAGAATTTTAGCAAGCGAATCTATTACGGGTAAGCCATCAGATTGAATTTTAGCTCTACCTGAACGAAAGAGAAGTTTTTCGGGAAGCACAACGACGAGCCCTTCGGAAGTCGTTCGGAGCGAGAGTTCGCCTTTTGCAATGTAGTCTTTGAAAACATTGGCAGCTTCGCTTTCGATTTCTTTGATACTTTTAGCTTCGCGTGGGGCAATCATAGGCTCGGGTATTGCTCGGCGACTTGCTTCGAGCACACCATCGCCACCTTCTATTGGGTTTGCAGGCTGACTTTTGAAATATTTAGTAAGTGCAGAGGAAATATCTTTGAATTTTTCCTGATCCACCTGAGAGGAGGCATAAAGAATAACGAACAAACCTAAAAGCAAAGTAATGAGATCGGCATAAGTAACTAAATAACGGTCTTTGTCTGGACTGTGAGGTGTCGGCTGAGCATTATTTTTTTTGTTTGATTTCATAAATCAAATATCGACAGAAACAAAAAGAACTAAACTTTAATAATACGAGCGGCAAAAGCGCCGTCAATTCCGTGAATATGTGGGAAGGTCTGCATAAATCCATCTTTGCAAAATTCTTGTGGGAGATAATTTTCAGCAGGGTCAATTTGCAAATCCTTGTAATTATCAAGTAACCAGTAGACGACTTCCTGATTTTCTTCGGGCTCAATTGTACAGGTGGAATAAATCAGAACACTACCTTTTTCCATAAATCTCACAGCATTTGATATTATTTCTTTCTGCAATTCAACAATTTTCGGAATATCGTCTGTATCTCTCTTCCATTTAATATCAGTTTTTTTTCGTAATGTTCCCAATCCCGAACACGGCAAATCAGCAAAGATTAAATCAACTTTTTCCTGCAAGCGAAGTTTTCGAGCATCTTCTACAAGTGTTTGAATAATAGGAAGTTTTAATCTTTGACTACCTTCGTTAATTGATTTTATTTTCGACGAATACTTTTCAATTGCTAAAATACTGCCTTGATTTTTCATAAGTTCGGCAAGGAAGAAGGATTTTCCGCCAGGAGCAGCAGCAATATCGAGCACTTTGTATCCTGGTGCGGGGTTGGCAAGCATAACTGCAAGCGAAGCACTTGGGTCTTGAATTGTAATTTCACCATTTTGAAAAATTTCAGTAGAAGTAATATCAAATTTTGGATTTTTTAATAGAAAAGTTTGTGGAAGATGTTCATATTGAACGTAATCAACATTATTTTTATCGAGCAGGTATTTAATTTTTTCAATAGAGGAATTCAGGAGATTAACCCTGATAGGAATATATGGTCTTTGATTGTTTGCGATAAGCAATTTTTCGGTGTCCTCTTCGGAAAATCTTTCAAGCCAGCGTTTTACCATCCATTTTGGATGAGAATGAACAGTTGCGAGATAATAGACTAAATCTTCTTCTCTATCGGGATAACGAATTTTATCAAGGCTTCGATGAAGGTTTCTCAGAACAGCGTTCACCATACCAGCAGTTCTCTCGCCTTGAATTTGCTTTACAATTTCTACTGATTCATCAATTGCGGCATAAGCAGGGATTTTCTCTAAAAACATAATTTGATAAAGCCCAACTCGCATTGCATTTTTAACAAAGTTCAGACATTTTTGATAATCGCCATTATAAAAGCCAGTCAAAGCCCAATCTAATTTTAATTTCCAGCGAACAACACCATTGATGAGCTCTGTAAGAAGTGCTTTATCTTGTTGAGTTAGTTCATTATTTTTAAGTTCATTTGCTAATAACTTGTCCAAATAGGAATCACTACGTTCATAACGACTTAAAATTCTGACCGCAAGATAGCGGACCCAATTTAATTTAGATTTCTTCTCTTCGCTTAGTTCAAAATTTACCATAAATAATGTAACGTTTTTTTGTTAAATTGTTAATTACAAATGTATAGTCGAATAAACAAGAAAAAACTTTTGGTGAATTTATGAAAAAGTTACTATATATTGTACTAACAATACTTTCGATAAACTCTGTTTTTTGTCAGATGTCTGACCCATTAGCTCCATTAATTCCAAAGAAGCCCAAAGAAGCGGGTGTGATTATTGGATTAGGTGGGAACTATCAAATTGGCACAAGCTATGTGGACTGCGAAGGCTGTAAGTTTGAGAATGGCAATAAGTTTGGTTATACGTTTGGGATTAATTGGGAAGATTTTCTTGAAGATAATTATATAAAATATGGATTTGCTCTGATGTATGATAATTTATCTATCAGAGCAAGTTTCAGAGAAAGAGAAGCCTTCGAATACGAAAAGGATAGATTTGTCGGGGTTAATTTTAGGCATACAAGCGATATGAATTCAAATGCTTTAGCAATTCAACCATATCTAAAATTTATAGGTTTTAATTTGATATTTATTAAAATATCGCCATCATTTTCCTATGTTTTCTCAGCTAAGGTAAAGCACGAAAAAGAGATTTTGGACGAAAATGTATTGCTTCCAAATGGAGAAAATGTGAAGATAGTATTCCCCGAGACCAACTCAAATAAGATTGTGCTTGAAAACAATGATTATCCAGATATTAATTCTATGCAAATAGGACTTGCGACAAACATTGGATTTGATTTCAAAGTAGAAAATGATTTCTATTTATCTCCACAATTTTATTATTACTATCAATTTAGTAAATTTTCCGATTACGGGGACAATTTTAAAATTATCAATTGGAGAATACTTTTAGAATTGAGAGTAAAAATTTGATAATTTTGAAATATTATTCATAAATGATTTTGATTTTTTGAGATTTTAAGGTAATTTATTAATTGAAAATTATTAAAATATTAATTTTTAGTAAACAAACAAGGTGGATGTAAATGCAAAAGTTTAAGACATTTTCGCTGATTTCTTTGTTCTTATTTTTCTGCATATTGATTTCGCAGTCTTTGTTTTCACAAAACAAATTTGAAAACGAGGAGACTGCAAATAGTAACAATTTGTATTTACTTGCTATGAAAATTGAACCAGTCGAGGGACAATCTAATATTATAGCAAGTAAGAGAATTAGGATAATTAATCTGGGACCAGTTGTAAATTGGGAAGGATTGGATTACGCACCAACTATCAGTGCTGATGGTAGAACATTATATTTTGTATCTAACAGACCTGGGAGCAAGCTCACACCAGACGGGAAAAATTCTCACGATTTTTGGGCAGCAAAAAAACCTGAAAGATTGGATACAGTATTTTTCCAACCATTTAACATTGATACAACAACAAATCTTGGTAGATTTGGTGTCAATACCGAGTTGAATGAAGGAGATGCCTCAATTAGTGCAGATGGCAGAACGTTATATTTCACAGGTTGCAACCGCCCTGATGGAATAGGAGACTGCGATATTTACAAAACAACGATTGAAGGCGACCGCTGGGGACGACCTGTAAATTTAGGTAAAAATGTTAATTCCGATGTATTTGATTCGCAACCATCAATTG
The DNA here is from genome assembly GCA_022707965.1 of Bacteroidota bacterium. Classification (GTDB taxonomy): domain Bacteria; phylum Bacteroidota; class Ignavibacteria; order Kapaibacteriales; family UBA2268; genus JAKIZO01. The sequence goes on along the minus strand of JAKIZO010000003.1, from coordinate 20,854 downwards.
CGCCAGACCAGAGCAGATTATACTTTGTATCAACCAGAAAAGGACCAAATAGCGATGGAAGAAATGTTCCAAAGAATTTCGATATTTGGTATTCAGACTGGGACTACGATTTAGAAGAATGGAAGCCAGCCAAAAATTTAGAAGCAATAAATACAAAGGGACGTGAAGTATCGCCATTTATCGCAGCAGATAATCAAACATTGTTTTTTGCTTCAGATGGACATAAACCAAATTATGGTGGGCTTGATTTCTATGTTACACGATACGACCCAGTAACTAAAACCTGGAGCACACCAGAAAACCTGGGTGAACCAATAAACACTAAAGAAGACGAAATGTTCATCACTTTGCCAGCATCGGGTGATATTCTTTACTTCTCTTCACGAAGAACAGATATTCCTGGTTATCAGGGAGATTATGATATTTTTATGGCTTTTGTTCCAACATTTTTCCGTGCTGTAAATGTTGCAGGAACAGTTGTTGATGAATGTACGGGTGAATTTATACCAGCAAAAATTGAAATAAAAAATCCAATTACGGGTAGAATTTATACTGATTCACTTAATTTGCAGCGAACCAAATTTGAATATGTTGTAACTAATAGCGATTATGGTGAAGGAAAAGATGCAGCAAACAAAGTTCAATTAGAAATTACTGCCTTTAATCCGAAATATGGTAAAAAATCAGTAATGCAGGAAGTAATCAAACCAAAGAAAACAGACGACCCAGAAGAAGCCAAGAAATTTGCTGATGAAATTAACGTGAAAATTTTGATGGGGCAAAGACCTGTTATTACAGCAGAAATCGATGAAGCAGATTATATTAGAAGAGCGAAAGTAGCTGACCCAAAACTTGCAAGCTACCGCGGACTGGTAATGGAAGAAGTACAAACGTGGGATTTGTATCCATTGCTGAATTATGTATTTTTTGATCTGGGTTCATCTGTTCTTCCACCTCGATATATTCTATTTAAATCACCTGAAGAAACTAAAAACTTTACAGATACGACAATTGCAGGTGGTACTCTGAACAAATATTATCACGTTTTGAATATTTACGGTTATCGATTGAACAAATATCCGGATGTTAAAATTGAAATCGTTGGAACAACAGACGGGACAACACCGGAAGAAAAAAGACCAAATCTATCTAAAGAAAGAGCTGAATTTGTATATAATTATTTCAAGAATATCTGGAATATAAGTCCTGATAGAATGAAACTTACTTTTAGAGAGAAACCACTTGTTGTTTCTAACCTAAAAGATTCATTAGGTATTCAGGAAAATCGCCGTGTAGAAATTCTCTGCGACGACTGGAACGTAACAAAACCTGTATTTGATAAAGATCCCACTACATTCCCACAGCCAGAGGAAATGAAATTTGTAATAAAAAATGGTATTGATGATGCAATTATCGCAAAAAGAAGAATTGAGATTAAACGTGGGAATGAAAAATGGATAACTTTGAATGATATTGGATTGACAGAAGCTAATTATGTTTGGGATTGGACAAATGAAGAAGGTAAATATCCAAAAGATGAAGTTCCATATACAGCACAACTAATTGTAACGACAAAGAGCGGAGCTGAATGTTCTTCTGACCCAATAACCATTCCAGTTAAACAAATCTCAACATTAGAAAAGAAGACCTCGGTTGTCGGTGATAGTACGCTTGAACGCTATAATCTTATTCTTTTCCCATTCAACTCGGCTGAAGCTGGGGAAACAAACAACCGAATTATGCGTGAATATGTCTACGATCGTGTGAAACCTACCTCTGTTGTAGAAGTTGTTGGGCATACTGATGTTGTAGGTTTATTCGATCATAATCAAAAATTATCGGAAAGACGTGCCGAAACAGTTCGACAAGGTATAATTAAAGCAACGGGCGGAAGATTTGCTTCGTTGAGTTCAAAGGGTGTTGGAGAAGATGACCCATTGTATACAAATGATTTACCAGAGGGACGCTTCTACAATAGAACGGTTCAGGTAGTAATTCGAACTCCGATTTCAGAATACGAAAAATAATACAGTGTAAAAATCAATAAAAAGGCGGGGCAGTGTTTGCCTCGCCTTTTGTGTTATTATCAAGGATACACCATTAATGTCTGAAATGCCTTATTCCTGTGAAAATCATTGTTAAATTTAGTTCATCAGCCGATTTGATGACTTCTTCATCACGGACAGAACCTCCGGGTTGGATTACAGCAGTTGCACCAGCAGAAGCAGCATATCGAACACCATCATCAAATGGGAAGAATGCATCGGAAGCAATTGCTGAACCAGTTAAATCAATACCTTGAAGCTTTGCTTTTTCAACAGCAATTCTTGAAGAATCAACACGCGACATTTGTCCAGCGCCGATAGCCAGTGTTCTGTCGCTTTTTGCATAAACAATAGCATTAGATTTTACGTGTTTGCAAACTTTCCACGCAAATTTCATTGATTGCAGTTCATCATCAGTCGGCTTTCTTTTTGTTACAACTTGAAGGTTACTTTCGTCAAGCAATAAATTATCGCTATCCTGGACGAGCAATCCGCCTGGGACAGAACGAATGTTCTTGTCAAAATGTTTTTCCAACAATTCAAAATTAACTTTAATAAGTCTTCTATCTTTCTTTTTCATAAGCAATTCCAAAGCGTCATCAGTGAAGTCGGGTGCAATAATTACTTCTGTAAACATAGAATGAATTGCATTGGCTGCGTCGGAATCAATTTTTCGATTGACTGCAATAATTCCGCCAAAAGGCGAAACATTATCGGTAGTAAGTGCCTTTTCGAACGCCTCAGCGATAGTATTGCCAAGAGCAACACCACAGGGATTCGTGTGCTTTATTATTGCAAGAGCAAGTTCGTCGAACTCTGAAATAAGTTCCGTTGCGGCGCTAATATCAATAATGTTATTGAAAGAAAGTTCTTTGCCGTGCAATTTTTCGAAGATGCAATTAAAATAGCCATATAAAGCGGCTTTTTGATGGGGATTTTCTCCATAACGCAAGGTTTGAGATAAATTGAAGGAAAGATTTATTTTTTCAGGGATTTCGATTTGGTTGTATTGATTAAAATACTTAGCGATAAGACTATCGTAGTACGCAGTATGAGAGAACACTTCACCAGCAAGCTTCAAGCGATAGTCTTCCGGGATTGACTGCCCTGCTTTGAGATAGGCAATGATTTCAGAATAGCGGTCGGGATTTACAACAACGGCTGTCCATCGGTAGTTCTTTGCTGACGCACGCAGCATAGCAGGACCACCGATGTCAATATTTTCAATCAATTCTTCGTGAGTTACGTTTTCCTTGTTCAAAGTTTGTTCAAAAGGATACAAATTAACAACGAGCAAATCGATTGATTTAAGATTATTTTCTGAAAGTTGACGAACGTGTTCTTCGTTCGAAAGGTCTGCAAGCAAGCCTGCGTGGACCGCTGGATGCAAAGTTTTCACACGACCACCAAGAATTTCGGGGAAGCCCGTAAGTTGAGAAATGCTTTTTACTTCAATCGAAGCTTCTTTGAGAATTTTGGCAGTTCCGCCAGTTGAGTAAATTTCAATGCCAAGACTTGCGAGCTTTTTGGCAAAATCAACTACACCAGTTTTGTCGGAAACTGAGATAATTGCTGTTTTGATTTTGTAATCAGATGGGTTCATAAAAAATCTCCTGAAATATATTAATCATTTCGTAATTCTTCTGCGATGTTAATTTTCATTGCCTGATGTGCGGGATAAATAGTTGCTAAAAAACATAATAATATCGAGAAAAAAGCAACAATAAGAACATCCCAAATATTCAAGCTCACGGGTATGGCGTCGATTATATAGCGGTTTATATCAATTTTGAACCATTTGTAGTTAGATTGTGCATAAACAAAACCAATACCAAGCAATAACCCCAAGATGGTAGAAATAACGCCAATAAATAACCCAACCTTAAGAAAAATCTTCTTTATCAATTTATCATTTGCACCGATGGCTTTCAGAGTTGCAATATCTTGTTGCTTTTCGGTGATTGTCATAGAAAGAGATGCAAACAAATTAAAAACGGCAATGATAATAATAATACCAACAATTGCAAATGAAACAAGTTTCTCAAATTTCATTATTGAATATAGCTGGCTATTTAATTCTTTCCAGGTTTGAATTTTGACATCTTGTAGAAGAATATTTGACAACTTTGCTTTGATTTCATCAGCTTTCTGAAAATCTTTGAGAAAAATATCTATTGAATTAACTGAATTAGCAGGTATAGAAAGCAAATGTTTTAAATCACTGGAGCTTATAAATGCAAGTGTTAGGTCGTAGTCTTTTATGTTGGTATTAATAATAGCACCGACTGATACGGTATAACCTCTGGGCTGAGAAAATGCCAGCAAACTGCCTTCGATACTGTTTGGAGTGAAGAGTTCTATGCTTTCCCCGACCGCTACTTGTAAACGTTCTGCAAGTGCAGAGCCGATAAAGATTGTTTGCTCGCTCAATTTATTGAAAATTCCAAAACTACCAGAAATAAGATATCGGGGCAATTCATCTTTAAATAAATGGCTATTGGGTTCTAATCCAATAAGATTGAACACCTGCATTTTAGAATTATGAACAGCAACAACTTTGCTTTGTAAAGTTGGATTTATGAAGTTTATCTCTCCAATATCTTTTATTTTTTCGATGTCAATATCGTTTAGGTTAATGAAATTACCTTTCTGGGGGATTAATCTGATATGTGGGTCGATACCAACAATTTGTTTGAGAGTAAGTTCCTGAAACCCATTAAATATGGATTGAACGGCAACAAGCGAGGCATTACCAATAATAATTCCAAGAATAGAGAGAAATGTTATATAAGAAATAAAATTGAATGAATGTTTCGGGAAAATATAACGCAGTGATATTAAATTATCCACTTTCATACTATTTCCCAATACGTAGAGTGATGCCTTCGGTTTCCCAACGACTTTTCACAGAAGCTGTAACACCCGTAAGATAAAACTTTTCGGAAAATTCAAAGGGTAATACATTTCCGTAATCGTATTTGCATTTCTATCTTCGTAAACCCAAATTCTATAATCACCGCTTCGAATGTTTTCAATTATCCATTTGCCGTCTTGATTGACAGTTGCTTGATAAAATCTATTGTCGCTCGAAGCTTCTAAAACAACTACTTTTTGAAATTCAGTGCCTGAGGAGTCTATCAATGTTCCGCTAACTGTTCCATAATTTCTATTATCTTCTGTTTTAAAAAACAGTGAAATTGTATCCTGAAATTTGTTCGTTCCGAATAGTGGAATAATCGCTTGTGGCGGAATTTTAATAGAATAAGAAGAATTGAACATCAAAGGAGCATTTAGCAATAATTTTGTGGAATTGATAATATTTGTTGAAAATTGGACAGAAGAACTATCAGGAAATTGATAAAATTCAATCAATTCTTGAATTACACTATCAATCGGCAAAGAGAAAGTGAAAAATATTTGTCTATCTAACGGAATATTTACTGAACTATCTCTAATAGAAGCAGAAACAAAGCGAAATTCAGATACATCTTCATCATTAGCAGACTTTGCTTTCACCGTTCGACCGAATTCGTTAAAAACATTGCCCATCGTGTCAGCAATTACAGCATTGCTATCGGTAATAGAAATATGGAGAATTTTCTGAGTTTTGATTTTTTCGTTCAAGATAAGGTTGAGAATATTCGGACTTTGGTTATCTATGTAATAATTTTTCACGCTATAATGGTAATTATTGAGCGAATCATAAATAGCAAAAGAAGAAGTAGTAAGGCTACCGATAAGTATGTTTTCGCTAAAGAATAGTTTAAGTTTTTGATTGCTTTCAAATTCAGCAGAAAAGAGTTTTGGAGAAGAAAAGTCAAGAATTTTTCCGAACCTGAAAAGTGCATCAGGAGATTTACCGTGTATCACAGAGAAATCCTGATAAGCGGTTGAGAAAAAGTCTTGATTTTCGTTCAAAATCAAGTCTTTGAATTGGTCTTTAACGGCAATTAGTCTATATTTACCGTCAGCCAAGCCTTGAAGAGTGAAGTTGCCTGATGCACCAACCTGAACACGATATTTAGGCAAAGCATTTACTAACTGGAAAGTGTCAGTGTCGATGTTTGTAATATCATAAGCAAAGATGAAAATACCCTGTGGATTTTTGTCAACGACAAGTCCGTTGATTTTACCTGTGTCAATAATTTCACCCGTCGAGAAAATTAGAGAAAATGCTTCGCTTGGTTTGATATTTTTGAAGTCCGTATAGTCGGTTCCCAAATTTATCAGGTAAGTAGTGTTTGGTTTGAGATTTTCTTTGAACTCAATCGAAAGTTTTTTGCCCGACCAATCAAATTCAGCATTTGTTAGAGGTTGAATATACAAATTTTCGAGAACAGAGTTTTTGTTCATATATTTGGTGAAATGCAGTTCAACTTTTCTGCCCTGGAAATTAATAGTCCCCTGTTTAGGGAATGTGTTGGATATTTCAGGAGGAGTAACGTCGGGCGGTCCCCCCGATGGTGCCTGCACATTCGCACAAGAATGCAGAAGCAAAAGACAAAAGAAAAAGCAATATGTATAAATGTTTTTCAATCTTGATTATTCACATTTAACAAAACATAAATGAGACTTAAAAAGAATGATAGCAAAACCCCAAATAAGAGATTACCCATAAAAAACTTTGACAGATAACCGTAATTTATCAGTAAATGGTTGGAAATAGTTAGCGAGGTGTAGAAAATTGCAAACATAAGTGATATTTTTTTCAATATTCTGGTTAGTTTATACATAGTATCAATCAATTAGTTCGCCTTGTTCGTTGTAAAAAAGTAGTTTGTCTTCGAGAAACGATAGATAAATCTCATCGTTTATGTTAATCGAATTTTCAATCTTAGTTTTGCAGGAATAAAGCGATTTTCCATATTCAAAATAGATATTTTTCTCGTAACCCAAATTTTCAATATTGACAACTTTGCCCTTAATTGAATTTGAATTTAGAGTATGCGATACGGATAAATTTTCAGGTCTAATCGCAAGAGTAAACTTTTCGGGAAGTTTGCATTTTGATTGAATGTTGATAATATCGCCATTCGTCAGAGCAATAGAAGCGAGAAAGTTGGTTTGTTCGATAAGTTTGCAGTCGAAAAAATTAATCGGAGCAGAACCTACAAAACCAGCAACAAATTTATTTTTCGGCAAATTGTAGATTTCGTCGGGAGTGCCAATTTGTTGAATTTTGCCGTTATTGAGAATAATGATTTTGGTAGCCATAGTCATTGCTTCGATTTGGTCGTGGGTAACGTAGATAGAAATTGAGTTCAAAGTGCGGTGCAGCTTTGTTATTTCGGTTCGCATTTCGACACGCAATTTAGCATCTAAATTAGATAAGGGTTCGTCGAATAGCAAAATTCGGGGTTGGCGAATTAAAGCACGACCGAGTGCAACTCTCTGACGTTGCCCACCGGAAAGTTCCTTAGGTTTTTTATCAAGGCAGTCATTGATTTTAAGAAGTTCGGCAATTTTTTCGACATTGGCTTTTATTTGATTTTTCTTGATTTTTTGAATTTGCAGAGGGAAAGCTAAATTCTCGAAAACAGTTAGATGCGGATAGAGGGCGTAATTCTGGAACACCATTCCGATATTTCTATCCTTAGGAGGTAGATTATTTATAATTTTGTTGTCAAGATGAATTTCGCCAGAGGAGATGTCCTCCAAACCAGCAATCATTCTCAGAATAGTTGTTTTGCCACAACCTGATGGACCCACAAGAACGACGAATTCACCTTCGGCGACTTCGAATGAGATATTTTCAACTGCTTTTGCCCCGTTCGGATATATTTTTTCAATATTTAGTAATTTTAAATGAGCCATACCCATAATTATAAAAAACAAATTTATTTATTTTTCATAGAATTTCATAAGAAAACTATAATTTTGTTAATTTTGGTATCAATTTTGAGAATTCTCACGAAAAAAGGAAAGCCAATTGGAACGGAAGGAATTATTTAACAAATTATCTGCACTTGAAACAGAGCAGATAAATCCAAACACACTGGATATTGATATAGTTTCAATTGAAGAAACTATAAGATTAATTAATGAAGAAGATAAAAAAGTAGCTTTCGAAATAGAAAAAGTAATCCCGGAAATAACATTAGCAGTCGAAACAATTAAGAACGCTTTTGAATTAGGTGGGCGATTGTTGTATTTCGGTGCCGGAACAAGCGGCAGACTTGGAATACTTGATGCTGCTGAATGCCCGCCTACATTTGGAACTAAGCCAGAAATGGTTGTTGGAGCTATTGCAGGCGGTAAAGAAGCAGTGTTTGTAGCACAGGAAGGAGCAGAAGATAGACCTGAAAATGGTGCAAATGATGTCGTAAAACATAATGTTTGCGAAAAAGATGTAGTTTGCGGAATTGCAGCTTCGGGTAGAACACCGTATGTTATCGGAGCGTTGAAAAAAGCAAAAGAAATCGGTTGCAAGACAATATTAGTTTCCACAGTAAGCAAAGAAACAGCAATTGACAATGGTGCAATCGCGGACATTATGATTTGCGTCCCTGTTGGGGCGGAGGTAATTGCAGGTTCGACACGGATGAAAAGCGGCACAGCACAGAAGATGATACTAAATATGCTTACAACAGCAAGTATGGTGCATATTGGCAAAACTTACGGAAATATTATGATTGATTTGAAACCAACGAACATTAAGTTGCAGGAAAGAGCTAAAAGAATTGTGATGAAACTTACAGGCGTTGATTACAGTATTGCAGAGAAATATTTAGTATCAAACAATTGGAGTGTGAAACATACTTTACTTGTGATATTAGGCAATATTTCATTCGATGAAGCAGACAGACTTTTGAATAGTTCAAACGGGAAAGTAAGAATAGCACTGGGAAAAATAGAAAAAAAGAATAAAAATACCAAGAATTAATGCCGTTTTATAACCTTTGGAATATTTTAACTTTAAATATGTATTATCAAACGGATTATTGCTGCGTATCGTAGTTTGCCAGTGCATATAACGTTTTGGCGGTATGTTTTTGTTGCCGATTTCGAAGCACTGTCCTGTCAAGTTACACGAAAATTTATTAGATGCAGAAATGCTGAAACCCGCACTGTCTCGGCAATAAAATATACCGCCTGTTATGTGGCGTATTCCTTTCATGTCAATTTATTCGTTTATCCAATTGTCTTAGAGTCAACAAATTTACTGTCCAATAGACTGTAAAAGCAATAATTCCAGTCAGAGAAACTAAAATCAATTCACTAATTCCAAAACTCGTTTCCCAAAATACCAATCCGAAAGTTAGTCCTGATATTATACAGAGTAGTGCGGTGAATTGAAAAAGTGTCAACCCCAAAACTTTTTTCTGAGTTTTAAATTTTTTCCAAAAGGGAATTGTCAAGGTGAACTGAATTGTCAGTGCGATAATTGTTGCTGTTGGCACAAATAGTTTAAAAAAAACATTGTCCGGAGAGTTAAAAGCATCTCCATTGTGCACAATAATATTAAACACTACCAAAAGTCCAAGCACTGTCAAAATTCCGAGCGTTGTCGGTAAAATTGTCTCAATGATTTTTGTTTTCATACTTCTTAATTTTTTTTAGTTTCTCTTTAAACGGTCAGGTCATTAAGATATTTTGTCTGTCTGTTGTCTTTTTCTAATATGCCACATAACATAATAATAAAGGCTGTCCTTTGCTGGGACAGCCAGATTTTTAGATATCACAAAGATTTATTTTTCATCAAATTAAAATTTAGGGTACCAGAGAATTGACAGTCGAGGAATAGAATAAAATGTGGAAATGTCTGTTTTTCTATTATGGTTTGGGTCTTGTGGATTTTTTCTTGGGTCGAATTCCAGACTAGTTTTTTGCAAAGCAAAATTAAGTTTCCATTCAAGCATAAAACAAAGTATACCTGCATTATTCAGGTCGATATTAACATTGAAACCCAATCCTGTATTGGCAGCTAATTTATTATCCTTTTCGTATTCTTTACGCCCGAGAGGAAATTCATCGGAATAAATTCTACGACCATATTTATTAATCAAATATGATAAACCAAGAATACCGTAAAAATTGACACGTCCATAAGGGTTAGGAGAAATAAAGGAAGAAAACTCAATAGCGTGATGATGATTAGGGTCGACTTTGTATTTTTCGACATATTCGGTGCTTTTAGAATAATGATACGAAGCCGCAACTGTTAAGTATTTAAGCACTCTATAACTTGTAATGAACCCATAAGAAACCAGACCATCATAGGAAATATCCTGCCCATCGTCATAAGTTTCAACAATTGTGTTAGTTCCAATCATTGGACCAAAACCGAAAGTGCGTGGATATAAATCGTAAATATCTTCTTTGGGTGTATAATCTTCGAAATCATCATCGTACACTGTTGTTCTTGATTGGGCAAAAGCGGTTGTTGAGAAAAATACCAGAGAAATGAGTAATATTGACAAATTAAAGAGCTTTTTTGCATTTTTTGTAGTCATCGAAATAACCTCATTTATTGGGATAGACTTTATTTCAGAAATTTTTTGAGCAATAAGCTTGAGAAACTTAGGTTCGTTGCGTTTTCCACGATGTGGGATTGGAGTCATCCAAGGAGCGTCTGTTTCAAGAAGTAAGTTTTCGATAGGTGTTTGGCGAACAACTTCGGTAAGTTCAGTTGCATTTTTGAACGAAATATTCCCCGTGAAAGAAATGAAAAAACCTAAATCAACCGCTTGCCGCATCATTTCAACGTCGCCAGAGAAACAGTGAAGAACCCCACGCAAATTTCCATCCTGATTTTGTTCCAAAATTTGCATCAAATCTTCGTCGCTATCTCGGTTATGAACAATTATTGGCAGATGCAGGTTTTTTGCGATAGCAATTTGGTCGGCAAAGCATTTTTTCTGCACAACTACGGGCGAAAAGTCGTAATAATAATCCAATCCAATTTCACCAATTGCAACAGTTTTATTGTTTTCGTGTGCAATTTGTTCGATTTCGTTTAACACCTGTTGATTAACTTCAAATGAGTTATGTGGATGCACACCAATTCCGTTAAAAAGGCAATTGTAGCTGGAAACAGTTTGCAACAAAGAAGCAAAAGTCCTGGGTTCGATGGCAGGAACGATAATATATTCGACACCATCGGCAATTGCTTGATTTATAACATCATCTCGGTCTATGTCGAATCTTTCTACGTCTATATGACAATGAGTATCAATCATCTTGCAGTTTTTTAAGTTCTTCGATAATTTGTTGGGCGTGGTTTTCGGGCTTAACTTTGTAGTTAGCGTATTTGATAATGCCGTCGGGCGAGATGATAAAAGTAGAGCGAATGACGCCAATATACTTTTTGCCATACATAGATTTTTCGCCGAGAGCGTAAAATTTCTGACAAATTTCTTTGCTTTCGTCACTAATCAGGTAAAAGTTCAGATTAAACTTTTCGATAAATTTTTTGTGAGATGATGGACTATCGGGGCTAATGCCAATAACGACTGCACCAAGTTTGGTGATTTCTTCCATACCATCACGAAAAGAACAGGCTTCTTTTGTGCAACCCGAAGTATTATCTTTTGGGTAGAAATAGACAACAAGCCATTTGCCGGCAAAATCTTTGTTGCTAATTGTTTCGCCATTAGCAGTTAGACCGCTAAAATCGGGTGATTTATCATTGACATTCAACATAATTACTCCTATTTAATTTCAACAGCACCAAATAAATCGATAATTTTCATTTCAACTGGATGCTTTTCTTTGTCATCCGTTTTATCGACTTTGATGGACGATTTTTCCTGGGTTTCCGTGTGAATTTCTTCAAGAATTTGTTTTTGAGCAACTTCAAGGGAAATGGCGTCAAGCAAAACAAATTCGGATAAATGCTTTTGTAATTCGGTTAAATTTCGCTTTAAAGTTTGGTAAATGATTTTGTTGTCGTGCTTGAAGGTAAGGATATTATTTTTGAATTCAATTTCACAATTTTGCAACTCATTAAAAATTGGATTAAGTTTAGCGATTTCTTCAATTATCGAGCTATTATTTTCTAAAAATTCTTGAACAGATATTTTCTCAACTTTTGGATTATTGTTTTCTGAAACGATAACAGACGGCTGAGTATTTTCGGCTGGTAAAGCACTTTCAATCTTTTGGTAAACTACGTAATTACCGGATTTAATTTGTCTGATTTCTTCGATTAATGTTTTTAATTCAATTGATTTATCCATTTCAGCAATGTTGATAAGTGCGAGTTCAAATCGGACACGTGGTTGGGGCAGATATTTAATAGCCTGTTCTGTATTATTAATAATATGTATATAACGCAAAATATCAGATTTAGAGATTTTTTTAGAAATTTCGAGATATTTTTTTTCAAATTCTTTGCTTGTATTGAGCAGTTTGGTGTTTTGTGTAATAATCACGGTCAGGATATTACGAAAATGTTCGAGCAAACCACTGAGGACTTCCTGAATTTCGTAGCCCTGGGAAATAACAATTTGAGAAAGTTCGAACACTTTTGCTGAATCTTTGTTTGAGATAGCTTCGGAGAGTTGGAAGAAAAAGTCTTCGTCAAGCAAATGAAGTGATTTAGCCATCTCGCTGTAACTGACATTCTTGCCGCAAAGGGCGATTACCTGGTCGAATATGCTCTGCGAATCTCGCATCGAGCCATCGGCTTTTTTCGCAATGGTTATAAGAGATTCTTCATCTATGCTGATTTCTTCTTTTTGGGCAATATTTCGAAGTTGATAGACAATATCGGGGATTTCCATTCGGCGGAAGTCGAAACGCTGGCATCGACTGATAATGGTAGCTGGAACTTTATGAGCTTCGGTAGTAGCAAACACAAAAAGTAAATGAGATGGCGGTTCTTCCAGTATTTTAAGAAGTGCGTTGAAAGCAGAAGTAGAAAGCATATGAACTTCGTCGATGATATACATTTTGTATTTGCCTTGCGATGGCGGATACTTGGCGTTTTCGCGAAGTGTGCGAACATCATCGACGCTGTTGTTGGAAGCACCGTCAATTTCAATGATATCTATGGAGCGATTGTTCAGCGCAGCTTCACAATTAGTGCATTGATTGCAAGGTTCCGCGTCAATCGGCTGTAAACAATTGACAGCACGAGCTAAAATTCGTGCAGTAGTGGTCTTCCCCACTCCGCGTGGTCCGCAAAAAAGATAAGCGTGATGAATTCTGCCTGTTTTTATAGCATTTTTCAGAGTTGTTGTGATATGCTCCTGCCCAACGACACTATTGAAAGTAAGTGGTCGCCATTTTCTTGCAGTAACAATAAATTCTTGATTTTTACTCATACGCCGCTACCAGTTGAAAAATACTATTGCAATATATAAAAAAAACAAATAACACGAATTATATTTATAAAGGCAGTTCTATTTTATAGTAATTCCAAAGCAGAATTGACCATAGTAAGCACACCTGTTTTCATAGATTGTTCGTCGGGATTTAGCTTTGAATTGTGCAATGGGACGACCTCGTTATCCAGAGCATTTTTTACACCAAGGAACCAAAAAACGGACGGCACTTCGCGAGCGAAATAAGCGAAATCTTCTGCCCACATTTTTGGCTCAAAGCTATGAACTTTATCACTGCCAAGCAATTGTGCAGAGATATTCTTGAATTTATCAACAAGTTCGGGATTATTAATTAAAGCGGGAAAACCTTTACGAACTTCGACATCACATTTTACGTCGAATAGTGAAGCTAATTGGCGAGAGTTATTCTCAATCAATTTATGCAATTTCGAGCGAAGTCCTTCATCAAAAGTGCGCAAAGTGCCTTGCATTGCCGCGAACTCAGGGAAAACGTTCGTAGCTTTGCCTCCAATGACAGATGTAACAGAGAGAACAGCAGGCGAGAAAGGATTTTTATTTTTATTCAACATAGTTTGGAGATGAATAATCAAGTGAGCAGCCACAGTAAGAGGGTCGCTTCCCAAATGAGGTTGAGCTGCGTGTGAGCCTTTTCCATACAAATTCCAATAAAGTTCGTCGGCGGCAGCCATAATTGGACCAGGTGCGACGGCAATTTCGCCTGTGTTTAACTCAGGGTAGATGTGTTGCCCTAAAATGTATTTTGGACGAGGATTATTAAGAACACCGGCTTTTATCATTTTCAGAGCACCACCGGGAATTAATTCCTCGGATGGCTGGAAAATCAGTTTTATTGTTCCACGAAGATGATTTTCGTATTTTTTTAGAATGATAGCGGAACCAAGAAGCATAGCAACGTGAAGGTCGTGCCCGCAAGCGTGCATTATGCCCTGATTTTGAGAAGCGAAAGGCAAGTTTGTTTCTTCTTTTATAGGAAGTGCGTCAATATCGGCACGCAAAGCAATACAATTATCACCATTTCCGATAATTCCGACGACACCAGTTTCAGTAATTTGCTTGTATTCTATGTTATTTTCTTTTAGAATACTAATGATAAACTCGGTGGTAGCAAATTCTTTGTTTGAAAGTTCAGGATTTTGGTGGATTTTACGGCGGAATTGAACCACCTCTGGATAAATTTCTTCGACAAGATTTTTAACTTCAAGAATTGTAGGTTTCATAATAATCGAAAATTAATTGATACATTTTAGTTTAATAATGATTTTTGTATATTTATTTACTTCGCTTTCAATATTAAAATTGCCTTCATAAATTTTAACCAAGCGTTGAATAATAGCAAGACCGAGCCCCAAGCCTTGCTGTTCGTAGTAGTCACGTTTAAATTGCTTCATAGCGCTTAATTGCTTGATTTCAGAAGAGCTCAGCCCTCTTCCGTTATCAATACATTCGATAATATATTCATTACCAACGACCAGTCCAGAGATATTAATATCAGTATTTTCACCTGAGAATTTCACAGCATTTTCAAGCAATTCTTTGATAATAAAGTTCAGATGTTCTTCGTAAATTTTAATGTTACTATTTTCAAAATTATAGGAAATATTTCGATTTTTACCTTTTGTATTGATAAAATCCTGGATTAAATTTTCAATTCTATTTTTTGGAAGGAAAGAAATGGCATTACGAGCAGTAACAAGTTTATCAACATCAGCAAGAATAATTTCGGTATCGACAAACAGCAGGTAACGCATAATCAAGTCATTTAATCTGTTCGCTGATTGATATAATAACTTGTATAATTCATCAAGTTCTTGCTGCGAGAGAGTGCTGCCAAACTTCACCAAATAATCAGCAGAACCGATAATTCCATTAAGAGGAGTGCGAAGTTCGTGAGGCAGAGAGCTTGCAAGATTAAGACTTAACTGTTTGATTGAATTTTCAGAAAGATATTTGATGTCTTTTGTTTTTTTGAGCAAATTATCAATTTTAATCCATAGTGCTTCGGGAGTAAATGGCTTTGAAAGGAAATCATCTGCACCAATATTTATGCTTTCCTGCATTTGTTTCTTGTTTTCTAATGTAGAGACAACAATGATTGGGATACTAATTGTATTAATTGAACTTCTAAGATTCTTTATTAATTCAAAACCATTGAGTTCAGGCATCATTAAATCACATACGATTAAATCAGGTTTTTCCTCCAATGCAATTTTCAGCCCTGATTTCCCATCGGTTGCAGTAAGCACATTGAACCCCGTAGCAACCAGAACATCTTTGACATTTCTTAAAACAAGTTTATCATCATCTATAACTAAAATCGTTTTCATATTATTTTTCTAAAATATAGATATAAGCAATTCCAAAAGTCAAAGTGTAATATTCCATATTGTTAAAATTGGCAGATTTACGAGCAATATCGAGAAAATCATTTCTACAAGGGAACGCCCCCGCAGTGGTAGGTAAATATGTATAGGCTTCTTTTGAACGAGCAAAAATATTGCCAATAAATGGCATAATGTATTTGGAATAAATATTATAGACAAATCTAAAAAGAGAATTTTTGGGTTGTCCGAATTCCAGGATAACGGCTTTTCCGCCAGGTTTGAGTATGCGGTACATTTCTGAGATGGATTTATTGACATCATCGACGTTTCTAATTCCGAAGCCAATAGAAACGATATCAAAAGAGGCATCTTCAAAGGGCAAATTCAAAGCATCGCCCTGAATGAATTGAACACGACTGTTTCTTTTATTTGCTTTTTGACGAGCAATTTCGAGCATCTCTTCGCAAAAATCGATACCAACAATGTTAGATGTATAGCGTTCGAATTCAAAGGCAAAATCGCCTGTGCCACAAGCAATATCAAGCAATCTTGAATTACTATTGGGCGAAACTAATTGAACGGATTTTCGTCTCCATTTTTTATGAATACCGAATGAGAGAATATCGTTTAATAAGTCATACTTTTTTGAAATAGAGGCGAACATATTTTGAACGAATTGGCTCATTTATTGGCTCGCTCAATGATTTTAAGAATTCGCATTGCTTCATCTTGAAGATTATCTTTGTTGGCATTCAGAGAGATATAATTTTCGAGGTCAATTTTTGCGAGAGGGAATTTGTCAGCCATATAATAAGCAATTCCTCTGCCATAATATGCAAGACCGAAGGAAGGTTCCAATTCAATTACACGAGAGTAATCCTCTATTGCTTCGCTGTCCATTTGAGCAAAATAATGAGCATTTGCCCGAGAATAGAGATATTTAGTATTGTTTGGGTTCGCTGCCAAAGCATCAGTAAAGTATTTGATTGCAATTTTATAGTCATTTAGTTCAATCGAATTTAGTCCTGCAAGGAAAAGAGCATCAGCATATTTATTGTCCAGAGAAATTGCTTTTTTGCAATCGTCGAAAGATTTTTTGTAATCTTTGAGTTTGTAGCTGGCTAAGGCACGACCGTAGAAGGCAGGAGCATATTTTTCGTTGGTTGAAAGGAACTTATTATAAAAATTAAAAGCAGCATTATAATCACCGCTACGCAAAGCGTTAAGTCCAGCTGTGATTTCGTTTTCCTGAGCAAAGATTGATATTACAAAGGAAAACATAAATGCAAAAACATAGAATATCTTTTTCATAGCTAACCTATTTATTTTTTTTCAACGACTTCGCCAAATAAAGTTGCTGACGTAGATTTTTTAATCAGCACATCGACATAATCTCCGGTTTTGTAAATTCCCTGAGGATTTGGGAAAATAACAACTTTGTTAGAAGAGGAACGCCCCATCCATTCTTGTTGTTTCTTTTTGCTTGGTGCTTCGACAAGCACTTCGAGAACTCGCCCCTTTTCAAGTTGGTTTAATTCTTTCGAAATTGAATTCTGTAAGTTAATGATTTCGTTTAAACGGCGAATTTTGGTTTCTTCGGGGACATCGTCAGGTTCGTCGAAAGCACGAGTGCCTTCGCGTGGAGAATATTTGAACATAAACGCACCTGAAAAGCGAACCTGTTTAAGTAGTTCAAGAGTTTGCTGGTGATCTTCTTCTGTTTCCGAAGGATAGCCCGCAATAATGTCAGTTGTAATTGCGGAGTTCGGAATAGTTGACTTAATCTTATCAATAATTGATAAATAATGTTCGACAGTATAGCGGCGGTTCATTTTTTTCAAGATGCGGTTGGAACCAGATTGAACAGGCAAATGTATGTGTTTGCAAATGTTCGGATACTGAGCAATAGTCTGAATGAGATTATCGTTCATATCGCGAGGATGAGATGTTGTAAATCGAATACGAAGCAAGGGGCTGATTTCTGCAATTTTGCTAATCAGAATATCAAAAGTCGAGCCCGTTTCTTCATCTTTGTAGCTATTTACGTTCTGCCCGAGCAGAGTAACTTCGCGAAATCCTTTATGAAAAAGCTGACGGGTTTCTTCAATCAGTGATTGCATAGGTCGGGAACGCTCTCGACCACGAGTGTACGGGACAACGCAATAGGAACAGAAATTATTGCATCCACGCATAATAGAAAGCCAGGCTGAGATACCTTCGGTGCGAAGTGGAATAATATCGTCGTAAGTTTCAACTGTGCTCAATTCGACTGCAACAGCCTTGTTGCCCGATAGAGCCTGGTCGAGCAATGCGGGCATACGACGATATTCATCGGGTCCGATTACAACATTGACAGAATTTTCTAAATCAACTAAATGTTGGTTGAAACGTTCAGCCATACACCCGATAATACCGATGATATAGCGTTTGTTCAGTTTCTTGAATTTGTGGTTATATTGCTTCAAGCGTCTAATTACCCTGCTTTCTGCATTTTCTCGCACTGAACAAGTATTAAGAAGAACGGCGGTGGCTTCTTCAGGTGTGGCGACAATTTCCCAGCCAGAGTTTTTCATAATTGAAGCAACGATTTCCGTATCGTTGAAGTTCATCTGGCAGCCATAAGTTTCAATGTATAGTGTTTTCAATTTATATTCCAAAATTGCAATTAAATAACATTGAATAGACGGAAATAGGGACAATTAATTTTTACTTATGACAATATTGCATAATTCTCTCGAAAGCAAGTTTTGAGCTAATAATACCCATAGGAAGCCCAGCCCCTGGATGAGTGGAAGCACCCGCATAGAATACATTTTCGAAGACTTCGTCGAAATTTTTGGGTCGGAAAGCACCAATTTGCCACATATTATGAGCAAGACCAAGCCCACTGCCACGATAAAGGTTGAATTTATTTTGCCAATCGATTGGAGTAAAAAATCTTTTTGCGACGATATGTTCATTAATGTTTATACCTATTCTTTTAGAAAAATCCTGAACAATGCTATTGACAATAACTTCGGCATCGTCCCAGTTGCTTTTATAGCGTAAATCGGGAACAGGGCAAACGATAAAGACACTTTCGCAGCCATCGGGTGCAAGTTCAGAATTATGTTTTGAAATAACATTTACGTAATAGTAAGGTTTTTCTAAGGTATCAGGATTGCGGTAGACGTTTTTAGCATAATCGGTGTAGTTTTCACCTAAAAAATAATTGTGGTGAGCAACATTATTCAGTTTAATGTTAAGACCAAGATATATAGTAAGGTAGCCCATAGTCCATTGCATCTTGTCCAGTTTAGATTGAGAAAATTCATCTCTTTTAAGAACTTTGCCGCGGAAATAAGCAGCGTCGGAATTAATAAGAAAGATGTCGGCACTCCAATTATTACCTTCGTTATCGATAAAAGTGAATAATTTTGAACCATTTGCCTGGAAATCAACAATTTCTGTATTGTAATGAATATTAACATTGTGTTTTTTAAGTTCTTCGAGCAGCCCTTCGACTATTTTATACATACCACCAACAACATTGTGATAGCCATCGTGTTTGAATTCGGTGTATGAGAGCAAAGTGTATATACCCATAGTATCGAATGGGGTTCTACCAAGAAAGAACGCAACAAGCGAAATGATTTGCTTAACAACGTCAGAATCGAAATAGCGGGAAACCTGATTGTAAAAACTTCTCAAAAGCACGGGTAAATGGCTTGGATTGACTTTCATCAAATTGCGGAAATATTGAAGATAGCTATCGAAGTTTGATTTTATAACAATATCGATAGTATCGTGAAACATATCGCCTGATTTGATTAGATATTTTTTGAATTTTTGTTCAAAATCGGGTTCGATATCTTTGAACTGCTCAGCAAGTTTTTGCTCGTTTTTGTAGAGATGATAATATTTTGGATTGTTACTGAAATAAACTACATAAAGTGGGTCAAGCGGGTAATATTCGAATGGAAGTTTGATATTGCAATCTTTTGCAAATTGCTCGAATTCATAGGACATACTGAAAAAACTGGGACCAGTATCGAAAGAAAAGCCATCGAAAGAGATTTTGTTTAGACGTCCGCCAGCGGTTGATGATTTTTCGACAATTGTAACCTGAAAGCCTTTTGAAGCAAGGCGAAGTGCGGCGGCAAGTCCCGAAATACCAGCACCGACAATAAGAACAGATTTATTTTGCATTTTTGCTCCTTATTTTTTTGTTCAATTCGGGATAAAGTTCATTTTTCACCCAATGGAAATTTGGGTAAAGCAGTAGTGCGGCATCGTAATATTTTTTTGCTAAATCTAAATTATCGAGTTCGATATATGTATTTGCAATGCCTACAAGAAGATTTAAATAGTTCCAATTAGATTTATAGAAAGCGTCGTTTGCTTCAAGTATTTTTTTAGCACGCAAGTAATGGTTCAAAGCTTCGGATTTGGAACCACCAACGATAGAAGGTGAGTAAAATTTAATATTACCCATCTGCAAATGAGCGAACCAATTGTCTTGCGATAATTTAAGAGCATTTTCGGCGTTACTTACACTTTTGGGACCTAAAAAAGGTGCTTTCAGCGGGGACATCGCAACTTTAAAACCGAGGAAAGCAGCACGGTATGCATAAACTGATGATAGAGAGAACTTGATTTTTTCTAATTCGTTGAGAGTGTTTTCTGCTTTCTCGATATATTTTTTTGCTTCATCGTATTTTTTCTTCCCGACACACCAAGCAATATAGCCATATTGGTAATTTACAAATTCAAGTTTTTGTTCTGAGGTTGCTCTATATTGGGTTTCGTTATTATCAATAAAAGATTTCCATTCATTCATTTTGTTAGAAACAAAAAATGAAAGAATTTGTTCATTATTTTGAGAATAAGCAAGCAACGGGAACAAAGCAAAAATAATTATTTTACATATCGACCTTTCCATAAGTAACCTTTTTTCTTCCTTTCGATTAATGATTTGAAAATCAAGTAAATTAAAATTAGTTGACGAATTGGTTGAGTAAGTATGTTAAAGATAATTGATTGATTGCTAAGAAAGAAAATAATAAGCAAAGTAATAAATTGCAATGCAAATGCAGCGACAGAAGACTGAGAGTTGGAATAAATAATTAAAAAAGGAATTGCAAACGTATTTACGATAACATAAAAAAAATGCGAAAAGAGTAGAATTTCTGAAAAAAGA
>JAKIZO010000039.1 GCA_022707965.1 Bacteroidota bacterium | reverse complement strand
CAGGCTCTTTCAATACACCTTTGAACTCAATATCATTGAACGATGTTTTCACTACTTTTGCAGAGGAAATTAAATCTTGTTCCAGAAAACTTACATATTCAGAGTAGGAAACAGGCCATTCTTGACTGTTTGTCCCCTGTTGAAATAAAATATAGAAAGTGAAAGCAGTTGCAATCAAAAACATCCATATCATCATATTACGGAAAAATTGCTGCTGGTCTTGCTTCGGGTCATCGTAATTTCTCCTTTTCTTCCCGCTATCACGATTTTCATTCATTAAGAACCTCCAAATTCCCAATTTAGTTCAGAAAATTATAAAAATTAAAGACGTTTAATAATATTGTTAATTTTAATTAATCATTCCTAATTATTATCGTTATACATTTGATTTTTGAAGATATTCAACACGGGAAATTACCATTCAGGCTGGTCTTTGAATTGCTCTAAAATACTTGATTGACCGTGCGAGCTTCCCAAAATTTTCTCAATGTATTTCCCAATTATATCAAATTCGAGATTTACTTTTTTCCCTGTTGTATAATCTCTGAGAATTGTTTTTTCCCAGGTGTGAGGAATTATCGAAACCATACAATTGTTCTCTTGCACTCGGGCAGTTGTCAGGCTCACACCGTCAATACATATCGAACCCGTGCGAACAACGTATTTTTCGAACTCTCTCGGAAACTGAACCCACACAAGAACCGCTGTCGATAGCCGCTCTATTCTTGTTACTTTCCCTATACAATCAACGTGACCCTGCACAATATGACCGCCCATTCTATCGATTGGACGCAATGCCCGCTCTAAATTCACAGCACTACCTGCTTTGAGCTCGCTTAATGTTGTTTTCGACAAAGTTTCTTCAACCGCTACAAAAGCAAATGAATTTCCATTTATCTCTGTTACAGTTTGGCAAACCCCGTTTATTGCAACCGAATCGTCAATTCGTAAATCATCGAAAATCTTACTCGCCTCGACTGTGAACCGAAGCCCCCCGCCCGTTGGCTGGATTTTCTTCACTTTGCCTATTTCTTCTACCAATCCCGTAAACATAAAATTTCCTTTTTATTCAAAAATATGAAACTTTCGAATAAAAAGGAAATTAGCAATCAAATTATTCTGCTATCAGATTTATGTTGATTAAAACAATAAGTTTTTCATCCAGTTATAGTATTCTTCGGACGATGCAATATCGTGCAAAACCAATATTTCAGGCAGTTCATAATTCGAAAGTTGTTTTATTCTCTGCTCGATTAGATTTATTTTGTCCTCGAAAGTTTTTATTTTCAAAATGAACTCGCTCGAAACATCTAACGAGCCTTTCCAGATAAAGTAGGAAGTTACATTCGGAATTACTGATACACACGCCGCTAACCCTTCTTTTAGCAAGGCTTGTGCTATTTCGTCGGCGTTTTCAGCAGTCGATGCTGTGGTAAAAACTATTCGGATTTCATTAAAAGATTTCATAATTTACCTATTTATAAATGCACATTTTATAAACAATGTAATGAAACGTTTGAATGATTGAAATATTTATTTTCCAGCTACATATTATTGCCGTTGTGTATATTTTTGTGAAAAACTGGCAGAATAGAACTCTTCGCGACGCTTTTCTTGGATTGGGCGTCTTTCTTTTAGTTTTCTCTATTGGTTGGGCTCTCACAGGTTCGCTTTCCTATGCAATTTATCCTGACGCCTGGAAAACGCCTTATTTCAATCACGATACTTTATCATTGGTTTTGCTCTCTATTTTCGAGAGTTTTTTCTTCTATCACTTTTTCTTCAAAGATAAAATTGATGAACAAAATCTAAAGGTAACGGGAAATGAACGAATTTGAACCAGTAATTGGACTTGAAGTCCACGCTCAGCTTCTTACTAATTCCAAAGCATTCTGCTCTTGCTCAGCTGAATATGGCGCCTTGCCAAACACTCAAACTTGCCCCGTTTGTTTGGGACACCCAGGCGCTCTTCCAGTTCTCAACGAAAATTTATTGAATTTCATAATAAAAATGGGGATTGCAACTAATTGCAAAATCCGTGAAATCTCTACTTTTGCCCGAAAAAATTACTTCTATCCCGATTTGCCAAAGGGCTACCAGATCACTCAATACGAAGACCCAATCTGCTACAATGGATATATTGAAATCGAACTTTCCGAAACTGAACGCAAACGCATTGGCATTACTCGCATTCATATGGAAGAAGACGCCGGCAAATCTATCCACGACTTAGATATTGATACACTCGTCGACCTAAATCGTTCGGGTGTCCCTCTTATCGAAATCGTTAGCGAACCCGATATTCGCTCTGCTCAGGAAGCGTATAAATACCTTACCGCTATTAAGCAAATACTTGTCTATTTAGGTATCTGCACGGGCAATATGGAAGAAGGTGCCCTCCGTTGCGATGCTAATATCTCAGTGCGTCCCAAAGGTGCTGAAAAATTTGGAACAAAAACAGAAGTTAAAAATCTCAATAGCTTCCGAAATGTAGAAAAGGCAATCGAATACGAAATTCAGCGGCAAATAGAAGTTATCCGCAATGGTGGCTCTATCCATCAGGAAACCCGTCTCTGGGATGCCGCCTCGCAATCAACTCGCCCTATGCGTAGCAAGGAATTTGCTCACGATTATCGCTATTTCCCCGAACCCGACCTTGTAAAAGTAAAAGTTTCAAACGAACGCCTCGAAAGCATTCGTTCGTCTATTCCCGAACTTCCTCTTGCACGCAAGCAAAGATTAATCGAGCAATACGGCATTCCTCATTACGATGCTTCTATTTTTGTCGAAGACCACAATCTTGCTGATTATTACGAACTTTGTTGCTCTCATCTTACCGTTAAGTCCCAAAAAACTTTTAAACTCGTTAGCAATTGGCTTATGACGGAGGTTCTCAGAATTCTCAGCGAACGCAAAATTGGAATTAACGAACTCGGTTTGAACCCTAAATTTGTTGCTGAACTTGTTGATTATCTCTCCGAAGATAAAATTTCAAGCCGTATCGCCAAAGATATTTTCCCCGAAGTGCTTCAAAACAATATTTCACCTGCAAAAATTATCGAGGAGCGTTCGCTTGTGCAGATTTCCGATAGCTCTGCTCTCGAAGCTCTTATTGACGAAGTCCTTGCAAGCAACCCTGATTCTATCGAAAAATACAAAAGCGGTCGAAAAAACGTTTTCGGATTCTTCGTCGGGCAAGTTATGGAAAAAATGAAAGGCAAAGCCAATCCAAAACTTGTTACTGAAATTTTACGAAAGAAACTCGACGATTAGCTTTTACGTAATATTTACGTAAACTTATAATATTAATTAGAATGAAAAAAAAGAGCATAAATATACAAAAATTCTTTTGGTATGTATGTTTATTTATGCTATTCTTTCATAATATTTATTCTCAGGATGCAACTCGCCGAACTCTTCAAGAAAATGAAGATTTAAAAAAAATGCTTCCAACGCAGGAAATCACAAACCAGGATGATAAAGCAAAAGTTCTCGATTCGCTGCGTCAGGCTTTTACCCAGAAGCCAGCAGATGAACGAGTTAAATCGCCATCGGGAATTGATTCGCTTGTTACTTTTTTCGCCAAAGATACTGCTATTTTCCGTCTAAGCTCGAAAACTATGCGGCTGGTCGGCAAATCTAAAATTGATTTCAAAGTGCAGCAACTAAATGCTGAAATTATCGAAATTGACTTCGAAAACTCGATTTTGCGTGCTAAATGGGGACTGGATTCGAACAACAGACGCTACGGGTTCCCTCGTTTTTCCGATGCAGGTGAAATTTTCTTCGGGGAAGAAATTACCTACAATTTCAAAACAAAACGCGGTAAAATTGTTGCAGGCGAGACGCAAACTGGCGAAGGCTTCTACTTCGGTGCAGAAATCAAACGTATCTCGGAAAATGAACTATTCGTCCGCGATGGCTATTATACAACTTGCAACGATGCTTGCCCACACTACTACTTCGGTTCCCCTATAATGAAATTAGCGGTTAAGGAAAAAATCTATATCGACCCCGTTATTTTCTACGTTGAGGATATGCCTATTTTTATTTTCCCATTCGGGTTATTCTTCCCGAACAAAACTGGTCGGCAGTCGGGAATTATTATCCCATCGTTCTATTTTTCGAAAAACCGTGGCGTTGTCTTTCAGGATTTAGGATTTTATTGGGCTGCATCTGACTATTGGGACACTCAATTTAAGACCGACCTATTTTCCAAAGGCGGCTACCTTCTGAAAAACACAACTCGCTGGGCTTTAAGAGATGTCCATAGCGGTGGTGCCACTGTCCAATTTGGTAGAACCCGCTATAATCCCGACGACCAATATCAGCGTAATTGGAGCCTTCAGCTTAACCATAATCACGTTTTCAATCCTTACGAAAGAATTGACGTCGGAGTGAATTTTGCTTCACGTGATTTCAATCGAAATACCCAAACCGACTATCAATCAAGAATTCAGCAAAATATTACCTCAAACGCTTCATATTCCAAAAGTTTCGACAATGGCTCAAATTTCTCGATTTCTTTCCAACGCGACCAAAATCTAATAACTCAAAATTACAGCCAGGTTATTCCTATAAATTACTCAATACCAAATTTTACACCACTCAAAAGCGTTATTTCACCATCAACCCGCACCTGGTATTCCTTCGTTCGCGATATTTCATTCAGCTACCGTAGCAATTACACTAATAGCCTGACCAAAACAGCAGACGGCAATTCTTTCAAATACACGGAAAGAAACAAAATAAGCCACTCGCCAGGTGTTTCTATTTCCCCTAAATTCGGCTATTTTACTCTTACCCCATCAGTTTCTCTATCGGTCAACAATTACTTTCGCCAGCTCGAACGTCAGATAAATCTTGAAGATTCATCAACAATCGATAAATACAAACGCGGTTTTTTCACTGAATATTATTATAGCTTCGGAGTTTCTGCTTCGACGCGTCTATTCGGTATTGCCGACGCCCGCAGACCTTTCTTCGGCTTCATAAGTCCCGAAAGTCTCGGATTTCAAGCATTTCGCCACACCTACCAGCCAACTATTGGATATAGTTTCACGCCCGATTTCTCACAGGATAAATTCGGTTTCTATGGACGCTACTTCGACCCACGCCTGAATAGAACAGTAAAATATTCTCGCTACGAAAGCGATGGCGGTGCAGCTCCGTCGCAAATGTCCCAGCGACTTTCATATTCTGACCTCCATAGTTTTGAAATTAAAGTCAAGCAGGGAGATACCCTTCCCGACAAAAACATTGAGCTTTTGCGTTTAACCTTTTCCACCAGCTACAATTTTGCCGCAGATTCTCTTAATTTATCCGATATTAATATGACTTTCCGCACCCCCGCAATAGGTGCATTCGAATTTTCTGGCAATGCCAGTTTCACCCCATACGATGAAGCAAAATTCACACAAGGTAATTATTCAAGCTATCGCAAAATCAATAAATTCCTGATTGAGCAGGGGAAAGGTTTAGCTCGATTGACTTCGTTTTCCATAAATTTATCAGGTAGTTTTGCCTCAGATGGCTTGTCCCAAACCCCACAAACTTCTTTCTCGGAAGATATCCACTCAGAAGATGAAGTTGACACACTCGACGCTATGCTTGGCGCTCGATTTTTATCACGCCATTCCGATGAAGATGATTTGTTTGATTGGTATGGGGATAATTCGCCAGGTGCACGCCCAATAGCATTTCCCTGGTTGATTAGCTACGGCTTGAATTTTGCATATAATCAATATACTATCGATAGAATTGACAGAAGTCTGAACACCTATCTAACTCTAAATTTACGCCTTACAGAAACCTGGAACATTTCCGCAAATGCCCGATACGACTTCATTCGCAAAGAATTTCTCACACCTCAGATTAATCTCAAAAAAGACCTTCACTGCTGGGAATTAATACTCAATTGGAACCCAATTGGCTTCAATAGAGGTTTTTACCTGCGTTTTGGCATCAAGTCCTCTACTTTGCAAGATTTGAAAATCGAAAAGAAAAGCTACCCATTATTTAGATAATGCTTGTATAATTATTGAAATTTCTAATTGCTTAAATGCATTTGCCTATCACTTTTTTTAGACTATTTCTATGCTTTTTTGAAACTCAGCACTACTTTCTTTCGTATGATAAGATAGATTATTCAACTATTTTGGAGAAAATATGAGAATTATTGTTTTATCAATGTTTTTAGTTTTTTCATCGCTTTCTTTTGTCTATTCCAATCCACTATTTTCTGAAAATAATAAGCCAATTAAAGTGCAAATCAATCCCGCTGACGACCTTACAAATGCTGTTTTGGCAAACGACCAGAGCAAAGTCAAGTCTATCTTGGATAATAACCGCAAATTAGTTAACACCAAAAACTCATAAGGAAAATATCCTCTGGAAATTACTTTGGTCCTGGGAAATTGCGAAATGGCAGAACTCTTATTTAATTATGGTGCCGATGCAACGGCAAAAACATCATCAGGCGAAACTATATACCAACTTGCTATGAAAAGCGAAAATAAAACTCTAAAACAAATTTTTGCAAAACATAAACCAAAAAATTAAAACTTGCTATGAATAATCTTGGCTAACATCGCTTTCCAGGTATCAATATTATGTCCCCATTCTTCGCCCCATATATCTAATGTATGGGGTATTTGTTTTTGCGTGAGTATGCTCGATAGATGATAACTTGCCGATGGGTCTTCGCCATAGCCCTTTCCGCTCATTAAATACACGTGATGGCGACTACGCAAAAAAGTAAGCCAGTAGTTATCATTCAAATTTGGCAGATAATGAATTGGCGAATTAAAATAACAGTTGTCGTCGAAATATCCTTTTGTATGGCAGTAAATATCGTATTTACCACTCATTGCGATTGTCCCCAAAAACAAGTCTGGTCGCCGAAAATACGTGTTCAACGCATAAAACGCACCTTTCGATGCCCCCGCTGTTAATATCGGAACTATCTGACCGCAATGATTGTATACTTTCGCAAGCAACTCTTCTACTATGAAATTATTGAAATTAAATAATATTTTCGACCGCTCCTCATTCGATAACGCAATTTCGTCCCATATTTTCGGAATTGGTAGCGAATATATCCTCACCTTACCCGCCTTTATATACTGCGACAAATGCGGAATTAGCCCATTTTCCTCGTTTTCGTAAGGGTCGTCTTCCTCGGTTGAAAACAATAATAATAGCGATGAACCAAAATGACCATAGACTGGAATTTCTACCATTCTGCTTAAATTTTCACTATCAATGTAAATTACATCACTTTGCATTACTTTACCAATTTTTACATTTTTACTGATACAACTTTAACGAATAAAAATAAATATATTTTAATAAAATTCTACTATTTCACGATATCAAAATAATTTAGCAATAAATAACAAAAATCAATTTTTGCGATTATTCAATATTTCTCGATTGTTCAAAAAATACACAAACACGCCAAACAGCAGCAAATAAAACCCTGTCGAATGCCTATATTCATACTGGATTAGTGATATTATCAAAATTTTAAAAATAATAATCATTCCAACAATCATTATAATTTTATTCTGTCTTGATTTTCGAATTGCAAAAGTATATAGTTGATAAATCATCAAACTAAAAAAAATAGGCGCAAAAACCATTTGAATAAATTTTTCCAACAATAGCGGAACCGACCGATTTGTCGGTAAATTAAACAAATACCTTATTTGTTCAATTTTACTTTGGTATAGATTAATCTTGCTATCAATTTCAGAACGCACGCTCTTTCCCAGAAAGAAATTAGCATATTCACCTGTATAAACACCATTCGTAAATACTTTTGTAGCATTATAAGCCATTTTCTTAATAAACTCAAATGGGTTGTTTAATATCGCTTCCTGTGTCAATCGCTTGAAAAGTTTGTCCGCTTCTGGTGAAAATGGGTCGTCTATTCCATTTGCTGCTGCAATTGCGTATGCAGTGCTGTCTGTTGGTGCAATTCCCCACTTATTTTGCGGAAGTTGCCCCAGCGAGATATACATCACCGCACCGCCATTGCTCGAATTAAATCGCACTTCCTGATTTATCGCATAACTTCGTATTGCCCAGGGCAATATAGCAGCAAACGTAATTGTTATCAGAATTGCGTTCATTTTCGCATATTTCAGCCTATTTTTGAAGCAGATAAAGAAAAATAACGTTTGAAATAACGGTAAATATAAATACTCTGAACGTAAATTTACTAAAACAGCAAGCACAAGCCCCGAATAAACTAATTTCCTCAATTCTTCTGTTTTTACGAAAGCCACAAAATTGTATGCATAAGCAATGAGAAGTATTGAAGCCAACCCATCAGCAGTTTTTATCGAACACAATGCAAAATATGGTAAAAACAATGGTATATGCCAGTACTTCTCTTTTATTTCAAATAATTTGTAGAATAGCACTAAACCTATTATTGCAGCACAAAACTGTACGAACAAAGTCCATAAATGAGGAAAACCCACTATTAAGCCAGGTAATTGCAAAAAAACATAGCCCCATATAGGATAAAACTCAGATTTTCCTGCTTCGTTTGTGTATCCAGCGCCTTTAAACACATTTTCTGCGATTGAAAGTATATGCTTGATGTAAATAGTATCTTGATTTAGATGGTTTTGATTGAAAAAAAATACTGCAAATGCAAAGAAAGCAAGCAAAAAATAATATAATTTTCTGTTTTGTAGATTGCTACTCATTTTATTTTGAGATGATTAATTCAGGATGTTCTTTAAGGTAGTCAGCCCAGCTTGTGCTTTTCTTCGAGTTGTGATTTTTTCGCAATACGTGGCAAATTGCTACTGCAAGTGCATCTGTTGCATCAAAAAATTGAGGTGTTTCCTCAATACCAAGTAAATTTCGCACCATAAATTGCACTTGCTCTTTGCTTGCTGAACCTCGTCCCGTAACAGACTTTTTTATTTCACGGGCAGAATATTCAATTATAGGTATGTCGTTGTTGGTAACAGCTAAAATCGCTGCTGCTCTTGCGTGCGAAAGTTTGATTAAACTCTGTGCATTCTTCGAATAAAACAACGCTTCAAAGGCAGCAGCATCGGGATTTGCCCTGTCAATTACAGAATTAAGCCTTGAGAAAATTTCTTTCAGCCGTTGATTGAAATCCTGGTGCCGACGCTTCGCTTCGATTACTCCATACTCGACCAACGCAATATTACGTCCATTATGCTCGACTACACCGTAACCGCATAGCACCGAGCCAGGGTCGACACCTAATATAATCATTATTCTTCTATTTTATCTGCTATCGAATCGTCTATTTCAAAGTTTGAGAACACATTCTGAACGTCGTCCAAATCCTCTATCCCATCGATAAATTTCATCACTTTCTGCGCTTCGGAAACATCTTTGATTGTAATAACTTGCTTGGGAATGTATTCCAGCTTCGATTCTTGCACCTGGAAGCCGTTGCTTTCGAAGTATTTATTTACGCTTGAAAAGTTTTCCATAGCGCAAATTACTCTTGATACCTCTTCATCGTATTCAAGGTCGTCGGCACCCGCTTCGAGCACTACTTCCAGAAGTTCATCCTCGCTTTTGCCATTTGTGTTGATTGAAATTACACCTTTTCGTTCAAAATTCCACGCAACTGCATTGGTTTCTGCAAGACTTCCCCCAAGCTTACTCATTGTGGAACGCACAAGCGGCAATGTTCTATTTTTGTTATCTGTAACTGTTTCGACAATTACTGCAACCCCGCCTGGTGCATATCCTTCGAACATAATTTCCATATAATTCTCGCCTTCGAGCTCGCCTGTACCTTTCTTGATAGCTCTCTGAATATTGTCGGAAGGCATATTCACCGCACGAGCATTTGCTATTGCAAGTCTCAAACGTGGGTTGCTTTCAGGGTCGCCACCACCTTCACGTGCAGCAATTGTTATTTCCTTTGCAAGACGAGTGAACATCTTGCCACGTTTTGCATCCTGTCTGCTTTTGCGATGTTTTATGTTAGCCCATTTACTATGACCAGCCATATTTTCACTCAAAATTTATTAAACTGATTAAATAAAAAACTGATTAAATAAAGTTTACAAATATAATAAATTCATACTATTAAGAAAAACGACTTCATAATTTCTTTTGTTTATGCTTAACTAAGCATTTCAATTATTCTTTCCATTTTCATACCGCGTGAACCTTTCAGAAGAAACGCAAAATCCTTTTTCAGATCTTTTATTTCGCTTGCAATTTCACTTAAATCAGAATAGTGTTCAACGTTGCCTGCATTTAGTAATTTGCTCGCTTGTTGCATAAAATCTCCTGTGATAAATACTCTATCGCAAACGTCAGAAGCATATTTTAACACTTCAAGATGTAATTCAAGCGACTTTTCTCCAAGCTCACGCATATCACCAAGAATAGCAGCTCTTTTGGGCTTTCCGTTGTATTTCTCCAATGTTGCGATAGACATTTTCATCGATGATGGATTAGCATTATAGCAATCATTCAATATCGTGTATCCCTCAATTTCTTGAAGCATCATTCGGGCATAACCACTATATTTCTCTTGCTCAAAACTTTCGAGTGCTATTTTGATTTCAGCATCATCTATCCCAAAATATTTCCCGATTGCAACCGCTGCAACAGCATTATAGCCCGACGCAATCCCATAAGTATTGAGATTTATCCTATTCTGGTGTTCGCCTGCTGTATATTTTAGCACGGGATTAATATTTGCGTTTATCTCAATTTCGACTTTTAAATTTACTTCATCATCAATTGTTGAATATGTGAACTTTTTATCCAATATTTTTCTGTATTTGGACAAGCGTTCATCATCGCAGTTGATAAAACAAGTTCCACCGTGACGTTGCAAATACCCGAATAAGCTCGTTTCTTCCATTTCAACCCCGTCAAGGTCTATGAGTTTCTCCAAATGCTCCTGCCCGATATTGGTAATAATACCATCTGTCGGTGCAAGTATTTCCGAAAGAATAAAAATTTCGCCAGGTTCATTTGTTCCTATTTCAATTACGGCGCATTCAATGGCATCATCAAGATTAAAAATCATCAGTGGAACGCCAATTCTATTGTTAAAGTTCTGATAAGTTTTCAGCACCTTGAATTTTTTAGAAAGTACCGCAGAAATCATATCTTTGGTTGTTGTCTTACCATTCGAACCTGCTACGGCAATAATCGGAATGTTAAATCTGTTCCTGTGAAACAACGCAAGTTCCCCCAGTGCCGAAAGTGTATCTTCAACCAAAACAAGTGGCTTCCCTGCAACTTTTTCAGCATTGCTCCCAAACCAACTTTTTGCGACTAATGCAAGCGAGGCACCTTTCGAGAAAGCATCAGGCAAAAGCTCGTGTGCATCTATCTTTTCACCAATCAGTGGAACAAAGATTTCTCCCTCCGTTAAAGACCGAGTATCAACCGAAACTCCAACAAACTCACTTTGCTCAACGTTTATAACGTTTTCTTCCCCAAAAATTGCCTTTATTTCAGCAGCAGTAAATTTAGCTTTGTTTTTTAGCATTTCTTCTCCTATTCAAAAGCATCTTCGCCCGTTATATCTCTACCTAAAATCAATGTGTGAATTTCGTGTGTTCCTTCGTATGTTTTGACCGATTCAAGATTTGCACTGTGTCTCATCACGGGATATTCGCCCAAAATCCCATTTGCACCGTGAATTTCACGCGCAATTCGGGCGCATTGCAAGGCTATTTCGACATTGTTGCGTTTTGCGAAAGAGATATGTTCGGGACGTGCTTTGCCTTCGTCCATCAGCCTTCCAAGTCGGTAGCAGACAAGCTGCGCTTTTGTTATTTCATTCAGCATCCACACTAATTTTTCCTGTGTCAACTGAAATTTCGCAATTGGTTTGCCAAATTGTATTCGCGATTTCGAATATTCAAGAGCAGAATGAAATACTGCAAGTGCAGCACCAATCGCCCCCCAGGCTATCCCATAACGAGCTTGATTTAAGCACGAAAGTGGTCCTCGCAATCCTGCCACATTCAAGATATTTTCTTCGGGAATTTCACAATCCTCGAAAATTAATTCTGATGTAACCGAAGCTCTCAAAGAGTGCTTGCCTTTCATTTCCGGAGCGGAAAACCCCTTCGTCCCCTTCTCCACAAGAAAACCGTGAATTTCATTGTCCAGTCTTGCCCAAACTACTGCAACATCTGCCACACTTCCATTCGTAATCCACATCTTTGCGCCATTTAGCAAAAAACCTCCGTCAGTTTTCTTTGCAGTTGTTATCATTCCCGCAGGATTTGAACCAAAATCTGGCTCCGTCAGTCCAAAACACCCAATTGCTTCGCCTCGAACAAGACGCGGCAGCCATTTGCGTTTCTGTTCTTCCGTCCCATAACGCGAAATAGGGTATATCACAAGCGAATTTTGAACAGAGGCAAACGAACGAACCGCCGAATCGCCCCTTTCGAGCTCCTGCATTGCAAGACCGTATGATGTATAGTTCGCACCTGCGCCACCGTATTCTTCTGATAGCGTAATCCCAAAAACTCCAAGCTCTGCAAGCTTTGGTGTTAGATGCTCGGGATATTTCCCATCGAAATAATACTGCTCAATGATTGGAAGCACCTCATCATCAACAAACTTTCTAATAGAATCTCTTATAAGAAGTTCTTCCTCCGAATACAGTTCGTCGATGTTGAAATAATCTATGCTTTTGAACCCCATAAAAACTCCTTGATTTATCAGTAAATTAAAAAAACATTTTTCAAAATCAATAATTTTGCTTATTTTTGAATATCTCAATAAGAGATGGGCTTCGGAAATTTCAAGCCCATTTTTTGTATAAAAATAATATTTATTTTTACAACAATTATAATAGACTTTAACGATAAATATTAAAAATATTTTAAAAAAATAATTATCAGTCAAGGAAAAATGGCAAGACGTAAAGCAAAGCACAAGATAGACAAAAAGACTATCGTTGATGCTTTTATTGAGATGGCAAAAGCCAAAAACATCGATAGAGACCTACTTCAAGGTATCCTCGAAGAAACTCTTTCGATGGTTGTCCGTAAAAAATACGGGCAGGACGCTAATTTTGAAATTATCGTCAATATGGAAAAAGGCGATATCGAAATCTACCTGATGCGCGAAGTTGTCGAGGAAGTTGAAAACCCCGATACGCAAATCTCTCTCGAAGAAGCTCGTATGTATACCGACGAACCTTTGGAAATTGGCGATGAATATATCGAAGAAATCACACTCGACAACATTTCCGATAGTTTCGGGCGAAGACTGATTTCACTTGCCGCTCAAAACTTGAACCAAAAAATTAGAGAAGTTGAAAAAGACAATATCTACACCGAATACGCTAATCGTGTGGGCGAAATTGTCGTCGGCGAAATTTATCAAATTCGTCGCCACGATTTGCTTATTATGCATAATAGAATTGAAATGCGCTTGCCGCGCGAAGAACAAATCCCAAATGAACCATATAGATACAAAAAAAATCAACCAATCAAGGCTATTATTAAAGAAGTTCGCCGCAGTGGTTCAGGTGGGCAACCTGACATTATTCTTTCGCGTGCTTGCGATGAATTTTTAATGCGCCTCTTTGAAATTGAAATCCCCGAGATTTATGATGGCGTAATTCAAATTAAAGCTATCGCTCGCGAACCAGGCGAACGATCGAAGGTCGCTGTCCAATCTTACGACGATAGAGTTGACCCCGTCGGTGCTTGCGTTGGGCTCAAAGGCGTTCGTATTCATTCCATCGTTAGAGAACTCAACAACGAAAGCATCGACCTCATCGAATATTCCGAAAATCCACAGGTGTTCATTATGCGTGCTCTTGCACCTGCAAAAGTGCGCGATATCCAAATCTCTTACGAAACTCGCACTGCAACTGTGCTTGTTGCAGACGACCAGGTTTCGCTCGCTATCGGGAAAAATGGTCAAAATGTTCGCCTTGCTTCCAAACTTACGGGATTTAATATCCAGCTCGTCAAAGAAGGTGGCGAAGATATCGATTTGGTCGAATTCAAAGTCGAATTTGGCGATGAACTCATTGATAAATTAAAAGAAATGGGTATTACTACTGCTCGTGAGTTCCTCGATGCAGACCTTAATAAGTTGCTCGAAATTGAAGGCTTATCTCCGA
This sequence comes from Bacteroidota bacterium, assembly GCA_022707965.1. GTDB lineage: Bacteria > Bacteroidota > Ignavibacteria > Kapaibacteriales > UBA2268 > JAKIZO01. The sequence goes on along the minus strand of JAKIZO010000039.1, from coordinate 2,106 downwards.
AAAGCTTGATGGATTATCGTAAAATCATTTTAACTGAATTCGACGAAGAAGAACGTCCCGAAGTGCTTACTTTCCTGTCGAAGAAAATTTTTGAAAAATAGTTTGTTTAATTTTTTTGCTTTATTATGGCTGAATCAAATAAAATAAGATTAATTAAAATTGCCTCCGAAATTAATATTGGACGCGAGACTATTGTTGAATTTCTCCGTGCCAAAGGTTTTGATATTGACAACAAGCCTACTGCCACTCTGACCGAAGAAATGGCAGAGCTTGTTTATGATAAATTTAAGCGTGAAAAGAAAGCTGCCGAAAAACAACGCGAAAAACTCCAAAAACATAAAGAAATTCACAAACAAATTCAGCCAAAAGCAAAAATCGATATTTCTGCTAAAGTTGAAGAAATTCCTGTTGTCGAGGAACCCGTAAAACCTATCGTCAAAGATATCGATAAAACTCCAAAAGAAGTTCAGGAAAAAGCCGTTGAACCACCCAAAGTCGAACCCGAAATTGCTAAGGTCGAAGAAACACCCGCAATTGCACCGAAAATCGAACCCGTAATCAAAGAAGATAAGCCTGCACCAATAGTTGCTGAACAACTCGAACCACATACTAAACAAGATAAGTTCGATAAGTCTCGTCCTGCTGTTGAAAAAAAGCCAACAGCCGTCGAAGAACTTCCTGAATCTTCTGAATCCGCTGAAATCATAAGCTCGCCTACCGAAATAATCGAGAAAGTTCCCGAAAAACCAAAGCAGGAAACTTCTAAAGAAGATATTCAGGCTGAACCGTCAATTAAAAAAGACAAAAAACGCAAGAAAAAGAAAAAGATTATTGAAGTTGTCGACCAGGCTCAAAAACCTTCGGGGCTGAAAATCCTTGGCAAAATCGATATTGCACCCGAAAAACCATTCGACAAACAGAAAGATAAAAAGAAAATTAAAGAAAAGTTCATTGAACCAGCAGAACCTATTGAAAAAATTGATACTGCGAAAGTTGAGTTGAAAAAAGATAAATTCAAGAAAAAAATAAAAGATTTCGACCCCGATGCAGAAGAAAAATTAGGTAAAGTAAAGGACAAAAAACGTAAGAAAAAGAAGAAATCCATTCGCGAAACTATTTCAGAAGAAGAAGTAATGCGCGCAATCCGCGAAACTTACGCCGGAATGGAACCTCATACAGGTTCTATGCGCGAACGCATTCGCCAGAAAAAGAAGCAAGAACGCAAAGAAAAAGAAATTCGCCAAATTGAAGAAATTGAACGCGAAAGCCATATTTTAAGAATTACTGAGTTCGTTACCACCGGCGACCTTGCCAATATGATGGGCAAATCGCCCAACGAAATCATCTTGAAATGTATGTCGCTCGGACTGATGGTTACAATAAATCAACGTTTAGACAAAGATACCATTACTTTAATCGCCGACGATTATGGTTACGAAGTCGAATTTGTTGATACACAAAAAGTTCAGGTAGAAGAAGAAGATATTGACCCACCCGAATCGCTTGTTCCGCGTCCACCTATTGTTACAATTATGGGGCACGTTGACCACGGGAAAACCTCACTGCTCGACTATATTCGCCGCTCGAATGTTGTTGCGGGCGAAGCAGGTGGCATCACTCAGCATATCGGTGCATACAAAGTTACACTGCCAAATGGTCGTGAAATTACCTTCCTCGATACGCCTGGTCACGAGGCTTTTACTGCTATGCGTGCTCGCGGTGCTCAGGTTACTGATATCGTCGTGCTTGTAGTTGCTGCCGACGATAGTGTGATGCCCCAAACAATCGAGGCTATCAGCCACGCAAAAGCTGCGGGTGTTCCGATGATTGTCGCTATCAACAAAATTGACAAACCTGACGCCAATCCCGATAGAATTAAGCAACAACTCGCCGACCACGGCGTGCTTATCGAAGAATGGGGTGGGAAATATCAACACGTCGAAATTTCTGCCAAGAAAGGTATCAGTATTGATGAACTACTCGAAAAAATCCTTCTCGAAGCTGATATTTTAGACCTGAAAGCTAATCCTAATAGAAAAGCCAAAGGCGTTGTAATCGAATCAAATGTTAGTAAAGGGCTTGGTCCCGTTGCTACAATCATTGTTC
>JAKIZO010000038.1 GCA_022707965.1 Bacteroidota bacterium | reverse complement strand
CATTCGAGCTGTATCAGCAACTGTGCAGTTGTTCAGAGAAAGAGTAATTTTCATTTTGTCGTCGGATAAACTGGATTTAAAGCTTATTGGATAATTTCTGAAAAATAGGAATACTCTATTTTTGGGGTCAATAGTGATGTTTTTAAGCATTTGCTGGGCAAATAGAAAATTGCCGCAAAAAAGCAAAGCAGAAATAAAAACCAATATTTTATGACTAATTTTCACTCTGTTTTTGCTATTGGTAAAACAATTTTGAAAGTAGTGCCTTTGCCCAGCTCGGAAACAAATGAAATACGTCCTTTGTGATTATTAATAATCAGTTTTGAAATATATAAATTAATAGCAAGTTTCTCAGAACCTGATTTTTTTGTAAAATGCGGCTCAAAAATATTAGAGTAATCTTCTTCTGCAATTCCCTCACCTGTATCAGCGATGCTAATTGATGCTTTCTTATCACTTTGCTTGAAACATCCGAGAGTAATTGTTCCACCATTTGGCATAGCATCACGTGCATTGAGCAAAATATTAAGCAAAACGTGTTGAATTTGGTTCCGATAGCATTCACAAAATATATTTTCACTATCAAAAGATGTAATAATTTTAACATCTTTATTTTCTATTTGATGCTGCAAAATAGAAATTGTCTCTTTTATCAAATCTTGCAAATTAATAATTTCTTTTGTTTCACTTGTATTGATTAGATTTTTTATAAAACTGTTTAAGTATTGAATGCGTTCAATGTTTGTTTGAATAATTTCTGCACGACGTTCTATGTTCCCAATTGAACGAGTAATTAAATCAACATTAGCTTTGATAATATTGATAGGACTATCCATTTCGCGTGCAACTACACCCGAAATTTCACCCACAGACATAAGAATAGAAGTGTTCAACAATTGATTATTCAAAACATTAAATTTGTTTGAAATTTCATCTACTTGCTTTAAAAGAATATAATTCAACAATGCAGAGGATATAATTTGTAAAGTATTTTGAAAAAGAAGCAGTAAGTCTGCGTCGATTGCATCGTGTTGAAGTATTGTGCTTGCAAGAAAAACACCGAAACGCTTATTATTTCGAGCAATAGGGAAAATAAAGATTGAATTTTGTTTGATTGCAGTTTCGTCGAAATTAGGAATTGCTTTAAAACAATTCTGCTCGAAAACCCAATCCAAAATGCCCTGTTCTTCCAAATGATAAATATGTGTATCCAAAAATGCAGAAGTTTCAGAAGTGCTAATGGGCTTTAATTCGCCGTTTTTGTCATAAAAATAGAAATTACTCTCAATTGCAGATGCATTTTGGACGAATAATTTATGGGTTTTGTCTGCAAATTCTCTGTCAGAAGTAGATAAAGCAATGTCAATTGCTGAATTAATCAGGTTTTCATAATATTGGTGTTTTTGATATTGTTCAATCTTGTTTGTTTCAGATTTAAGTCGCTCAATTTCATTTTTCAGGTAATCAATTGTATTTTCAAGAGTTTCGATATATTCTCTTTGTTCAATAGCGTTATTAAACTTACTTTCTTCTTGACTTTCCGATATTTTATATTTACGACGATTAGCCATTAGATATATACACTTTTAATGTAATAATCAAAAATAATACAAAATTGAGTAATAAAAAATAATTATTTATTGTATTGAGAAATCTGCAAAAGTAATATTCCCAAAGCAATTATTTGTGCAATAAAAAAAGATAAAACAATTGCAAACGAAAGTTTACTAATAATTTCAAATGGACGAGATTTGTAAAAATCATATTTGATGAATGGTAAATTCAGCAAAATGATATAAAGAACTGCAAAAATAATATACCTTATTTCATCAATACTCACAAAATCAAGATTACTAACTAAAATAAATGGAATTAATTTATCAATAATTATTTTTTTCTTTGCAAATGATTTTCTTTCATTCACAAGAAGTATTATTGCACTTGGAACACAGGATAATGAAAGGAGATTGATAAACATCACTCTACCTTCGTAAGGAATAATTGAAATTGCAAAGGAAACTATTAAGATGGGCAAAGCAATATTCAAATGCTTTAATTCTCCAATTCCCCAAAAATTTAAGATGTCGATTTTTTTATACATCAATCTTAGGAGATAATAGTTGGTAAATGTATTCTATCAATGAAATTAATGAAATAATTGTTATAATTAGCATTGAGTAATATACATAATCTGAAAAAATAATATTTCTAATATTTGAAGCAACATCACCTTTCAAATAAAAAGTTGAAATTTTAAAAGATAACACAACGAAAATAAAAATCATTTGAAGTGTTGTTTTAATTTTTGCAGTATAAGAAGTTTTAATTTTTTTGTTCGATATTTTAACCAATCTTAGAAAAGTAGTAGAAAAATCACGCAATAGAATAATCGCAACCATCCAGAGTGGCACAATTTTTACAATTACAAAAGCAATAAAAACAGATGTAGTCAGGAATTTATCAGCAAGAGGGTCAGCAAAAGCCCCCCACTCAGAAGTTGCATTCATTTTTCTTGCTAAATATCCATCGAAAAAGTCAGTTATTGCTGCCAAAACAAAAACAATTCCCGCAAGAAGAATAAAATCTCTATTATTGCTCAAAAACAGTACAAAAAACAATGGTGCTGCCAGAGCACGAAAAAAAGTAAGAATATTTGGCAACTTTTTTATCATACAACGTATTTTTCAGCTGTTTGAATAATGCTACAAAAACTATCACCTTTTAGAGAAGCACCGCCAATCAGCCCACCATTGACATTTTCGATAGATAATATCTCATCAGCATTTTTTTCAGAAAGGCTACCACCATATAATATATAAACGCTGTTGGCATTTTCACCAAATTTGTCAATTAATAATTGACGTAAGAAATTATGCGCTTCGACTACTTGCTCGCGTGTTGCAGAAATTCCCGTCCCAATTGCCCAAACAGGTTCGTAAGCAACTACAATTCTATCAATTTGTTCTTTTGAAACACCAGATAAATCTTTATCTAATTGATTTTTGAGGACATCAAAAGTCTTGCCTTGATTTCTCTCATCGAGTGTTTCTCCAATACATAATATTGGTGTTAAATGATGCTCTAAAATAGCCAACAGTTTCTTATTTATTAATTCATCATCTTCCTTGAAATAGGAACGGCGTTCTGAGTGCCCAATAATGATATGACTAACACCACAATACTCAAGCATTGGGATTGAAATTTCACCTGTAAAAGCACCTTTTTCCTCAAAATAGCAATTTTGTGCACCTAAAAGCAGTTCTGAATTCTTTACAATTTGTCCAATAGCGTAAACACTTGTAAAAGGAGGGCAAACAAGAACACGTGATTTGAGATTATCATTAGTTTTCATAAATCCCAGAATGTATTCGACAAGCTTTTGCGATTCGAATACATTTGTATTCATTTTCCAATTTCCAGCAATTAACATATTTTTCATTGTTTTACTCCACTAACTTTATATATTTTATAATTTTTCAAATGTTGGTCTGATTCAAAGCCAAATCCTTCGATAATTTCAGATGGCGAAGTAATACGAACAAAAACATTAGAGAAAAACTTTTGCTGGGAATGGCTCCAATGCAAAAACGATGTTTCTAATCGTGTATTTGTGCTATCTGAAAATACCACAATGTTCCCGAAAGCATACATATCGTGACTGTTATCATCAATACGTGCACTATCGGCAATCAGCCAGGTAGTTAACGCTTGACTTTTATTAAACAATTCAAGCCTCAATCCACCATCAATCAACGTTTCGCTTCGTGAAGAAAAAACTCTACCGCGTTTCCCTTTAAGAATTGCTCTTGTCCAGTTTGAATCAATAAATCGGATATTAAAATTTTGAGCTACCTGGTCAGGTTGAATATCTAAATCGTGCGAGTCAAGAGTATTGGGTCTTGCAGCTTTTTTTTCTTCGCAAGAAGTAGCGGCAAAAATTAATGTTATTGAAATAAATAAAAAAACAATATTATTAGCCAAATACTTAAGCATTCAATTGCCGTTGGATAAATTCATTTAATTCTAATATGTTATAGATAAAATCGTCCGCTTCATCAAGCTTAATTTGGGTAGCTGAATCACTTTTTGCTTTTTCCGGTTGGGGATGAGTTTCAAAAAAAACACCATCTACACCAACTGCGACAGCTGCACGAGCAAGTGATTTAATATACTGCCGGAAACCACCTGATTGTTCGCCAATCGATGGTTGCTGAAGTGAATGGGTCGCATCATAAATTACAGGCAAGCCACTGCTTTTCATAACAATCAAAGAACGCATATCAACTACTAAATCGTGATACCCAAAAAAAGTGCCACGTTCAGTAAGCCATACCTGTTTGTTACCCGTTGAGATTACTTTTTCGGCAGCTTTTATCGCATCTTTTGGAGCCATAAATTGAGCTTTTTTAATATTTACTGTTTTACCTGTGTTGCCCGCAGCAATAAGCAAATCAGTTTGGCGGGAAAGAAAAGCAGGAATTTGCAAAACGTCAACATATTTTGCTGCGAGCTGTGCATTATCGGGACTATGAATATCTGTAAGAGATTTAAGAACATATTTTGAGCAATATTTACTAATCCATTCCAGCGCAATTTCATCTCCAACACCTTGAAATGAATTTATACTCGTTCTGTTTGCTTTTCTGAATGATGCTTTATAATAATAATCAAAATTGTATTTTCTTGCAATTTGCGATAAATGCTCTGCTGTTTGTGCAACAATTTCCTCACTTTCGGCAAGGCAAGGACCTGCAATTATAATAAATTTATTTCCCATTGTTATTTCGATTTAAGTTGTTGAATTTCTTTTTGAGCTTTTTCAATATATGAAGAAAGCTCAGGAATATTTCCTGCTAATTTAATAAATTCCGAATAATCATTTATTGCGTTCTCATTTTGTCCAATCATTTTGTATGCAAGGGCTCTATTGAAATATACTTGCGGTTGATTGGAATTAATTGATAGAGCTTTGGTGAAATTTTCAACTGCTTTGAGATAATTTTTCAAGTTGTATTCTGCATTACCTGTTTTGATGAAAAGATTTGGATTATTGGCAGAAATTTCAATGGCTCTATAGTAATAAGTTAATGCTTTTTCGAATTCATTTTGCTCAAAATAGATTTCCCCAAGACCAAAATTTGCATTAAAATTTTGTGGATTGATTTGTATTACTTTTTCGTAATCACTCAGAGAACGTTCATACATTTCGAGTTCAAAATATATCGCAGCACGATTAAGCAAAGCATTTTCATTTAAACTGTTTTGTTCAATCACTTTATCCAAATCGCCAATAGCATCAATTTTCTTCCCTGTTTCATACAATGCAATAGCACGACCAAGCAAAGCATCTTTATCATTTGGATTTGTTTGAAGATATTTGTTGAAGTCAATTAGAGCATCTTTGTAATTATTCAGTTGTGATAAAATAAAAGCACGCAAACGGTAATTTGTAGTTTGGTCTGGATTTAGCTTAATAGATTGATTGATGTCGGATAAAGCTCTCTGGTATTCAGCAATAAGATAATACAATTCAGCACGAGCTTGATAATAATTAGGATTTTTGGGACTAAGATTAATAGCGGCTGAAAAGTCTGCAATTGCCTTCTGATAATCTTTCTTTTCTGAGTGAAGAACACCACGGCTGTAATAAGTTGATGACTTTTCAGGGTCTATTTTTATAATATTACTAATTTCATCGATTGCTTCATCAAATTTCTTCTGCTTCATCAATGATTGCACTAAATTTTCTCGATATTCAGTTAAATTGCTATCATATTCAATTGCTTTTCTGAAATACCATTCAGCAGAATAAGCACTATCCATTGCAATTAATATAGCACCTTTCAGGTTGTATGTGTGTTCATTTTGTGCTTGCGTAAGAACGCTATCTATTAATTTTAGAGCTGCCGGGTAGTTTCTATTGTGGTATTCTTGAACAGATTTATTGAACATAAGCAAAACGTCTTCGCTCAGTTGAGCACGAGAGAAGTAAAAAGAAAACACAATAAATAAAAATATGTACTTTTTCATTTCAAATACTCATTAATATCAATAACTTCACCTTTTATTTTGAAAGTTGTTTCTATCTTAATTTCTGGACTTAAGCTTCTTGAAACGGGACAATTTTTAACAATGTTTACGAATAGTTTTTTTCCTTCTTCATCAAGCTCTACTGGGAAATCAATTTCAAGATAAATAGCAGAAATTCTTCTATAAGGAACGTTTGACATTTCCTTCTTAGCAGAAATTCGTAGTCCTTGAATATCAAGATTACGACCACGAGCAGCAATACCCATAATCGTTGCAATACAAGAAGCAATCGATGCGGCTGTAAGATCAGTAGGCGATATATATTCAGCACGACCCTGATTATCCAAGGGTGCATCAGTGAGAAAGCTTGTTTGAGAGGGTTCGTGAGTAACCTTGCAATGCAAATCACCTAAATATTCAATATTAATTGTTACCATAATTACCTGATTATTATTCATACAAAATTAACAAAATAGCATAAATATTTATATCTTATTTGCTATTGAACCACCCACAATAAAATCTAAAGCCATAAGCAGCAAAAATACTCCATATATCAACTTTACATACTTTGTCTTCAAAGATAAAGTAATTTTTGCCCCAATAATTGCTCCAAAAACAATGCCAATTGCAATAGCAATGGCAAAATTTAATACAATAAAACCATTATTAAAATATACTATTACACCTGGCAACCCAACGGGCAGTAGCAAAGCACCTAATGAAGTGCCAATTGCATTTTTGGGATGAAATCGAAGAACATACATTAAAAATGGTGTGATAACAAGCCCCCCACCAATACCGAACATTCCAGACAATATTCCTGCGAACACTCCAATAAGTAAAGGATATATTGAGGGAACTGTATTTTTATATTCATAAACAACCTTTTCTGAGTTGCTCTTTTTTATTAATTGCAAAGGATTAATAAAATATAGACTTACAAATAATAGAAAACAACCGTATATTATTTTCAGCATTTTAGGGTTAATCACTGAAACTGCCTCTGAACCGAAATAAACTCCAATAGTCAACCCAAAAGCAATCAAAGCAGCAATTTTGATGTTTAATAACCTCGATTTGTAGAATTTTATACAAGCAAAAATTCCGACAGGAAGTAAAAGTGCAGCAAGCGAAGTCCCCGTTGCAAAATGCAAAGGTAAAGAAAAGATGATAATTAATGTGGGAACAATAACTACTCCACCGCCAATTCCGAACATTCCCGCAGCAACACCAGCGATTACACCAATAATAAAAGCAACAATGTTTTCAAACATTAGTAATCTTCTCCTTTTTTAGCAAGTTCCACACGTTTTTGTTCAATGATTTTCAACTTCTTTGCGACAGCTTCGGCAAGGTTAATTTTTCGAGAATTGGCGTAATTTAGCAAAGCGATAAAAGTATCAGCTGCTTCATCAGCTACTTGTTCCAGTTGAACGAGCTTACCTTTCCAGATTTTTTTTTCTAAGTTAGCCAATTCTCCTGCTTCCCCGTTTAATTCTAAACAAAAAAATTCAGGGCTACGTTTTGGAAAATTATTTTTTTGATATTCATCAAAATCTTTTTGTATTTGAGCGAGATATTCCTCTAATAATTCAAAATAACCATTTATCATATTGCAACTCCTTTATTCAAAAACTCTAAACTAATCCAATTAAATTAAACGACTTATATTCAAAATTTCTTTCAAGATGAAAACTAAAATATTTTTCAAAAAAAGAAATAATCTTTGAATATGAGGATTTATTTACTGGAATAGAATATAAATCCTGCAAAGGCAATCTGAATATTTTTTGCATGTATAATGCTGTTTGGTAATCAAAAATAAATGTATTTTTTTGATTTGAACCTAACATTACGGGTCGCCCATCTTCAATAGAAAAAGCATATTTCTCGTTTTTTCGAATATCGTCATCGAGCATAAAATCGAATTGAAGCCAGAAGCCAAGAGTTTCGGCAAGTTTAAACTGTGAAGCAACAAAATGGTTAAACGGATTTGGAGAAATTTTATTCAATAATTGTAGCACTTGAACACAATAATCATAGAGTTCTTCGGAAGGGTTGTTTTCCCCTAATGTATGATAAATTGATTCGAGCATCATCATCGCACAAGTGATATGTTCCAGTGAAGACAAAATTGAATTCATCGGCAGATAATTCGATGCAGAAGAGAGTAAATGAAGCCCTTCCCTATTTTTTTCATAATAGGTGATTTCCAAAATACTCATCGGTTGCGAAGCAAAATGCAGTTTGCTTTTTGGATTTCGCAAACCTTTCCCAATAAGTGATATTCTTCCTTTCTCACGGGTAAAAACAGAAATGATTTTGCTTGATTCACCAAAATCAAAAGAATGTAGAACAATAGCCAGTTGTTTCTGTATCATCTTACCAAATTGTATTTAGAATTGCAAAATCAACTTTTGCTCAAAATTTCTTTCATTTTAGAGATTAGCGGTATTGGTGTAGGATCCTGCCTATTGAGCAAAGCAAGCCAGTAGCTAACCCAATCACCCAGATAAATTAAGTCGAATATACGTTCAAGCAAACTATCAGCACCGCTTTGAAGTTCAATAACCTCATTCCCCATATCAGCGAAAATTTGTTTAATAGCTTCAATACGTTTGGATATTTGAGGAATATCGTCTTTATCACGTAGGAGAATGAAAACAAACTGATTGATTAAAGAACTCGGTTCAATCCAGGAATTTATTTCATTATGATTCATTTCGGGAAGGAAATTACCGAAAGCCAAATTCTTGGAATTCTCTTGAATTTGTCCTCGCCAACGAAGATTGACAACGTCAAGTATGTTTTCAGATGAATAAATTACAGGTATTTTCCCTTTAACTTTATTAGCAATTGATATTGATAGATTATTATCGGAAACATCAGAATAGATTTTAGATTTTTCGATTAACAATTCTTTTGTAGTCTGGATATTAGATAATATTGTATTTGCAATTGTGTTTTCGATAGCCTTCATTCGGATTAGCAACAAAAGCAAGGTAAAAAACGAATAACCCAGTGCACATCTTGGCATAAAACCTGATGGAATGTTAATCACAGGATAACCGTCTTTTCGGGCTAATTCTTCGAGTTTTCCTCCACTTGTAATCGCTAAAATATTATTTGTGCGACTTTTTGCAAAATTATATGCTGCAATTGTTTCCTCTGTCCCACCTGAATAAGATGAAGCAATCACAAACCAACTCTCATCAATAAATGCAGGTATTTCATAATTTCTATTTACAATAATTTGCAGATGATTCGCACCTTTAACTGATTTGCAAAAGGAACGAAGTAAGTCCCCACCAATTGCCGAACCACCCATCCCAAGTATTAAGAATTTAGTCGGGATATAATCAATTTTTTGAAATGTTTCGCTATTTTCTATTATTTTAATTGCTTCGCTAATTTGCTTTGGGAAATCGAGTAATACTTGAAACATTGAATCTGAATCAAATTTTCTCAAATCATCTAAATTCTCAATCATTTCGCACCTTTTTTATTTTACAATTGTCAGTTTTTGAAAATTACGAAAAAATTAACACATAATTCATTATGATTTATTTAATGAATATTAAGTTGCTCTAACACATTAGTTTATCAATAAAATGAGATTCAAAAGTTAATTTAATATTAGTCTGCTTTTTTATTTCGCTTAAATTTCCTAATTTTGACTATTATATTAATAGAATATGAAAAACAAAAAAAAAATATTTAAATCAAGTTACAATGATAGCCAGATAAGACTTTCACCAACAATCACAGTCTTGGATAATGGAATTACTGTAATAACTGACGAGATTCCCTATCTTGAATCATTTTCGCTGGGGATTGGAGTTGCGGTTGGTTCGAGAGATGATTGGAATGGTAAGAATGGACTTGCTCATTTTCTGGAACATTCAGTATATAGGCGAACAGAGAACAGAACTTCTCGCCAAATTGCAATACAATTTGATTCAGTTGGGGCATATTCTAATGCATATACAACAAAAGAACATACATTATTCTATGTTAGAGCAACAAAATTTCACTTTAATAAATGTTTTGATATATTAGCGGATATTATTTTACATCCAATTTTCTTAAAAAACGAGATAGACAAAGAGCGACAAATTATTATTGAAGAAATAAAGTCCTACGATGATGACCCCGAAGAATATATCTTTGATGTTGCTGATGAAGTGATTTTCCCCAATAATCCAATTGGATTGAGTATTGACGGAACGATAAATTCTCTCAACAGGATAACAACAGAGGATTTGAAAGCCTTTCATAAAGAGTTTTATCAGCCACATAATATAGTAATTGCTGTTTCGGGTAATATCCCCAACGAGAAAGTGGTAGATACTGTAAAGACATATTTCGCAGATTGTTTCAATTTTTGTGCAAAAGCAAAAAGAAAAACGCCAACTCCAACTATACAAGATAAAGTCATTTATAAACCGATACAACAAGCTCATTTAATTTTTGGGAAACAGATTTTTGGAGCAAATCACCCTGATAAATATACGTTATCCCTTCTGAATATTATTTTTGGTGATGGGCTTTCATCAAGACTATATCAAAATCTTCGTGAAAAGCAAGGTCTTGCCTACTCTGTATTTTCCCAACTGAATTTATATTCTGACTGCGGCTCTGTATACCACTACATAGCCACAGACAAATCAAAAATCGACAAAGCAGAAGAATCTATTTATAAGGAACTAATCGAACTTAAAAATAACAAAGTAAAAAAAACAGAATTTTCCCGAGCCAAAGAACAATTGAAAACAGCAAAGATTCTTGAATTCGAGAGTGTTTCTGCACGAATGCAAAATCTCATTAAAAATCAAATTGTTTCAGGTGAAATTGAAACGTTAAACGATATAATTAGCAAAATTGATTGTATAACAATTGATGATGTAGTTCGGGTAATTGAAAATAATTACAATGAAAATGGATTATCTAAAATATTACTTTTGCCAAAATAATAAGGAATAAACAATGAACGTTGAGCAAATCAAACAAATCATCGGAAAGTTAGAAGACCCACATTTAGGTTTATCTTGGAGTGCTTTAGACGCTATCAAAAAAATAGAAGTTTTCGATGATAAAATCATTTTATCAATCGATTTAGTCGGTCCGATTGTCAGTGTTTCGAATATAATCAAAGAGCAAATTATAGAAGCACTGAGCAATGCAGGAATTAAAGCAAATATTGAAGTTACATTCAACGAAATATGTTTAGATAGAACCAACAGGCAGTTTCTCAAAGAAGTTAAGCATATTATTGCTGTTGCATCAGGAAAAGGAGGTGTTGGCAAATCAGCTATTGCAGGAAATATTGCAGCAGCATTATCAAAAATGGGCTTAAAAGTTGGATTGCTCGATGCAGATGTTTATGGTCCAAGCCAGCCAACGATGTTCGGTTTGAAAGAAGCAAAATTAGAAGCAATAACTGATAGTCACGGCAATACAGTAGCAATTCCAATCAAGCGTGATGAAAATTTGTTCATAGCTTCTATGGGATTTGTATTAAATAGAAATGAAGCTGCAATTGTTCGTGGTCCAATGCTGGCAAGCTACTTTTCACTGTTATTTGAACAAATTGAATGGGGCGAACTCGACGTGCTGGTGTTCGACTTACCTCCTGGAACGGGCGATATTCAACTTACTTTGGTGCAAAAAGTACCGCTCAATGGTGCAGTTATCGTTACAACTCCGCAAGAAATTGCACTTGCTGATGTTCGTAGAAGTATAGCTATGTTTAGAAAAGTCAACGTAGATATTTTGGGAATAGTCGAGAATATGAGCTACTTTGTTCCTCCTGATATGCCTGACAGAAAGTATTATATTTTTGGCAAAGATGGCGGCAAAATAATTGCTTATGAAGAAAATGTTCCACTTTTAGGTCAAATTCCACTCGATATAGAAATGAGAGAAGCAAACGATGGTGGCGAACCTGTTGCATTAACAGATAAATATCCTGTTCAGGCAAGAACAATAAAAGAAACCACATTAGAGCTAATTAAGGAATTGAGAAAGCATAACTACGAAAATTTAAATAAATCAATTGAAATTGAGATGTAATGCAGAACTCAGAATTAGTTCATAGAGTTGAAGATTTATTGAACAAAGCACGCCCTTTTTTAGCAATTGATGGAGGTGGAGTTGAATTTATCGATTTTGAAGAAGATAAGGGCGTGCTTGTATTAAAATTATTAGGCAATTGTGCAGATTGCCCACTTTCAATGATGACTTTGCGAGCAGGAATTGAGCGATTGATACTTAATAATATTTCAGAAGTTAAAAGAGTAGAAAAAATATAGATTAGTTATTCGCTTCTGGAAAAGCAGAGATGCGTTTGTCTCTCTTTTGTTTTGCAAGTTGACGCATATCAACAACTTTATCGGCTTCATCAACGATTTCAGTGCCAAGAATTGTCTCCAAAACATCTTCCATTGTAATTAACCCTTCGATGCCACCATATTCATCTACCACGATAAATAAATGTTGTTTGCGTTCGAGAAACAAATCTAATGCTGTATCAAGAGGAGCATTATCTTGAATAAAATAGACTTCTCGAATGAAGTTTTTGAGCGTCAAGTTCATTTCACCTTTCAAGGCTGCATACAGAATGTCGCGGCTTACGACATAACCAATCACACCATCATCAATAGTTTCGCCTTCCCACACAGGAAAACGGGAATACATACGTATTTCGGGCAAGAAAACAGTTTGCTCGATTGTATTATTAGCATTGCAGCTGAAAACAACTGTTCGAGGCGTCATAACATCTGAAACAAGTATTTCATTAAATTTTATGATATTTTTCAGTATTCGGTATTCTCCATCGTCGAGAGAACCTTCGTCGCGGGCAGATTCAACAGCATCTTCAATTTCAAGCCAGCTTTCTTCTTCGATTGTTGCTTGACCTTTTATCGAAAGGGAAAGTTTTTTCTTAATTACAAACAACGGAAAAACAAGAAATGAGAAGAATTTTATTACACTTAAATATGAAACAAATGTTTTAAGATTTGTCTTTTTACCAAAATAATAAAAAAGGTAATCAAAAAATATTACACAAAAGAGCAAAACAATTGAAATAACAATTTTTTCAATTAAATCGAATAAAACGAACGAAAGATAATGACCAATTAAAATAGAAAAAATAATATATGTAGAAAATTTGAATATTATTAAAGAATCATCATATTTATCGTAATTATTCCAAAAATCAATTATTTGGGGACTTTTTTCAGGAGATTCCTGAATTATTTCATCGATAACATCTTGATTAATTAAACGTATTAATCCTCTAAGATAAGACACAAAGAAAGCAGTGATAAGTAGGATAAAAGAAAAAGGTAACTCCATTAAATATTTGAATTAACTCCTATGAAATTAAACATACTAATCGCGAAATTCATAATCAACGATTGTTATTCGCCCAGGATAAGTTATTGGGAAACTTCCAATGCGAACGGTAGGTTTTGCATCAAGTTTAATACGGGAAGAACCACCTTCGCCAGCAATTGCTAATGCTAAATTGATTACTCTATCGTAGCCTGCTTTTCCGAAAAATTCATATAAATCTAAATTCACTGCGAGTGGAATAACAACAGTTTGACCTTTGCCAGGAACACTAACGGGCGAAGCAATATTCCCATTTACGGTTGGAGTATCATCAATTAGCAACCTCCAATCGAAATTTGTAATTTGTGCAGTAGAATTGGTGGTTTTCTGTGCACTTCCATCATTTGGATTTCTTGCATCAACGTTTAGAATAAAATCAGAAACTAATCTTCTCGAAGCAAATGCATTAGTTAATTGTAAAGCTTCGGAAACAGAGAAATCAGATATCTTTTTCTTATTAGAAACGTCAATTCCTGCAAGACGGAAATTTGTAACACCAGCAATTTTGAATTGAACTCGCCGAAGGTTTTCGAGGGCGTCAGATAATTGTTTTACGGCACTACAACCCGCAATTAAAACTAAACTCCCAAAGAAAAATAAAAAGGTTTTAATATATTTTTTCATTAAAAATCAATCCCCTGTTGATTGAGCAATTCCTCTAAATTCACTCCATTCAAATTCTGTTTAGCAATTGTTTCGAGTGCTTTTGCCTTCGCATTAGCCATATAATAGGACGAAAGCAACTTTACCTTTGCAATAAGCAATTTTTCTTCAATAGGTTTGCTGAGAAAATCATCCGCACCTGATTCTATTGCCTTCAATTGGTTCTGAACATCATTTAATGCAGTAACAATTACAACAGGAATATCCTTTGTGTGTTCTTGCTCTTTTAAACGACGAGCAGTTTCATATCCATCCATTCTTGGCATCATCACATCGAGAACTATTGCATCGGGTTTGCGTTCCTCAACTTTTTCCAGGCAATCCACACCGTCGTATGCTTCTTTAGCTTCGTAACCATTTGCTTCAAGATAACGCCTAAGTAATTTTGTTGTAATCTTGTTATCATCTACTACTAAAATGAATGGTTTTCGCATTTGAACTCCGTATTACATTTCTCAAAATATCATTATGCAAATATATATTAAAAAAATTATTTATCAAATAATTGTGCAAAAAATGTCCTTATGATATATCGAATAAGCCAAAACTTTATTTTGAAATTATTTATCTTCATTTTCGTTTAATAGTAAAGTATGAAAAGAATAATCATATTTGCAATACTTTCTACGATTAATCTAAGTGCTCAGCTTTGTTTCGATTTCCAAATCTGGGATGGTTCGGAAAAAGTTAAGCAATATGGCATAGATAGCACGGGGAATTGGTGGATAATTACTGAGCCTTTTTCAAATTTCAATCGACTTATAGTAAATGGTGAGCAACTCGATGAGTTCCATCAAATATCTCCACCTATTTTCTCGCGAAACGGCAAAAGATGGGCTACTTTTGGCGAATATCAGGGCAGTTGGTACTTAATTACTGAAAAAGATATTATTGAGCTCAAAGCAACAAGTCCCGGCAATCTTGTATTTACAAATAATTCAAATTTCCTTACTTATTCGTATTTCATTGCAAATTTGGAATATATTATTTTACCTGATAAAACAATTGAAGTATACGGAAAGCAAGGCAGTTTCTACGTAAATCAAGATGCAACGAAGTTTGCTTTTAAAGGAATGAGAGGGACAAAGTTTGTTCTCAACATTAATGGAAAAGAGAGCGATACATTTGAAGAAATTATACCAATTGGCTTTTGGAAGGATGACGGATTCGTCTATGCTGCTCGAAATGGTTTTAACTGGCAAGTCTATAAGAACTTTGCACCGATAACTCGAACGTATTCAAATATCAAAGAGCCTCTAATCAATCCGGAAGGGTCTGTGCTTGCTTTTATTGCAACAACATTTTCAAATCATCAAATAGCTGTAACAATTGCTGATGAATTCTTCGAGCCACTTGAAAGTCGGCAATATGATTTAGTGTCTTATCTATCGCTCCACCCCGAATTGCCGATTGTTACTTTTTTTGCCAAAAAAGACAATTTTCCCTTAATATGTGTGAACACTGCTGAATACTCTACAACCAATGAAACAAGTCCCCCCTATTTTTCAAGTGATGGCAACGATATATATTTCATCGGTTGCGACTTTGCTTGCTTTGTCTCTATTAATGGAATTAGATATAATCTTAAACATAATCTTGCTCCACAAACAAAATTAGCGATAAAACCTAATTCTAAAACAATTGCATTCTCTTCGTCAAGCTCAATGAACTTACTTTTTTTAGAAACAAGCAGAATGCACTCCGGAATGATGGTCGATAGAATACTTGCACCAATCTATAATTCTAAAACCAAAAGGTACGAAACCATCGGTCAAATCGGGAACAGGTTGTATCTGCTAACTTGCCGAACTGAATAGTAAAATTATAAGATTACCAATAATTTTCGTCTATTTCGTCTATTTCGTCTATATTTTTATTCTTTTTTTTAATAATTTTGTTGTTTATGAAAAAATAATTTAGGGAATACAATGAAAATCACTTTACCAGACAACACAGTAAGAGAATATCCTGATGGCACAACAGGTATTGAAATTGCGAAATCAATTTCCGAAGGGCTTGCACGCAATGCAGTTGGGATAATGGTCAATGGGAAGACATATGATTTATCTCGAAAAATCAATGAAGATGCAAGTATACGGATATTAACATTTGATGATGAGGAAGGAAAAGAAATTTTTTGGCATAGCTCTGCACATCTGATGGCAGGAGCAGTATCAGAACTGTTCCCGGGTGCTAAATTCGGAGTTGGTCCATCAATTGAAAACGGTTTTTATTACGATATAGATCTTGGAGACAGGAAAATTACGATAGAAGATTTGCCAAAAATCGAACAAAAGATGGCAGAACTTGCTAAAAGGTCTGCTGATTATGAACGTATCGAAATTTCGTGGGATGAAGCTGTTGAATTTTGGAAAAAAGCTGGCGATGAATATAAAGTAGAATTGCTTGAAGGATTAAAGGAAGATGAAATTACTTTCTACAAGCAAGGTAATTTTATAGATTTATGTCGAGGCACTCATATCCCAAATACTTCAATGATTAAAGCAATAAAGCTATACACTATTGCAGGGGCATATTGGAAAGGTGATTCTAACCGTAAAATGATGACACGAATATACGGCATCACTTTTCCCAAAAAAGCAATGCTTGATGAATGGCTACATCAAAGAGAAGAAGCCGAAAAGCGTGACCACAGAAAACTTGGGAAAGAACTCGAATTGTTTATGATAACCCCAATGATTGGTGGTGGGCTGCCCGTTTGGTTACCCAAAGGCGCATTTATTCGTAGAAAATTAGAAGCATTTATTAAAGAAGA
>JAKIZO010000037.1 GCA_022707965.1 Bacteroidota bacterium | reverse complement strand
TTTTCTTTTCAATTCAGGGCGAGGGCACACGCGCGGGATTGCCTTGTATTTTTATTCGTATGCAGGGATGTATGCTTCGCTGCCGTTGGTGCGATACCGATTATGCGCTCGAACTTAACACCCCCAAAAATATTATGACTATTGGCGAAATATTAGAAAAAATCAAAGAATATGACTGTCCGTTTGTAGAACTTACCGGCGGCGAACCACTCGCTCAGGAAAACACTTACCTCCTTGCTAAATACTTGTGCGATTCAGGCTATCAAGTCGCTATCGAAACAAACGGATATGCAGATGTTTCCAGACTCGACAGCCGTGTCATTAAAATTTTAGACCTCAAATGTCCTGGTTCGGGAATGAGCAAATTCAACAATTATTCTAATTTGAATTTCCTTGACAAAAAAGATGAAGTTAAGTTTGTAATTGCAGACGAAAACGACTTCCATTGGGCTGTCGAAATTATGAAGCAGTTCAATCTTATCGAACGTGTCGGTGCTGTCTTGGTTTCTCCTGCTTTCGGACTAATGGAACCTCGCAAATTAGCTGAATTGGTGCTTTCCTCGCATCTTAACATCAGGTTGCAACTCCAAATACATAAATACATCTGGGAACCCAACACTCGCGGCGTATAAAGTATTTTTTCTCGATATTTTTTTATATATAATTTTCTCCTAATTTTGTATATAATTAAATTGTAAAGTTTTATTTTATGATTGCAGATAATAGTCATAGTAGCAATTCAGAAACTGACTATTTATCAGAAATATTATCTTTTTTATTATTTCAAGGCAGGAAAAATGGAAATTTTGTTGGTTTTGGCAATATTAGCCATTATTACTTGGCTTTTTAGATTTTTCGGCTTAAAATACTATTACCACATCAAAAATATTGAAGAAAAGCAATTTTTAGAGAAAAACGAAATTTCAGACGACGAACTTATCGCAATATTAACCGCTGCTTGCGAATCGGTGCTTAATAAATCTGTGGTCGTCCGTAGCATTAAGTTTCTCCAAAATCCAAATGATTCTGCTTGGTCTCGAATTGGGAAACTTCACATTATGCAATCACATCATTTAAGATAATTTGTTAATATAATAGATGTTTTGTTATGAAAAATCCTCTTGTTCTATCGCTTATTGTTTATGCAATTGCTTCACTAATCTCGTTTTTCGTGGTTTTCGTTATTAAATCGGTTTATTCCCTCTTAAAAATTATTAAAAAGAATTAGGGATTTCTACAAATGGGTGATTTTGATATTGTAAATATGTTTCAAGGTATTTCTACTTTCTTTTCTGCTCCAATTCTTATCTCAATTGGCAGAATTTTCTTAATTTGTTTAGGTGGATTGCTCGTTTATTTAGGAAGGAAAGAGATTCTCGAACCGCTTTTGATGATTCCTATGGGTTTAGGTATGGCTGCTATTAATGCAGGTGTTCTAATACTCGATAACGGTGCTCACGGCACTCTTTTTATGAACCCAATGATTTCTGATTACAATGAACTACTCACTGTATTGCAAATTGACTTTCTACAACCTGTTTTTACTTATACTTTCAGCAATGGATTAATTGCTTGCGTTGTTTTTATGGGCATTGGCACCTTGCTCGATGTTGGCTTTCTCCTGGCAAGACCTTTCACCAGTATGTTTATTGCTTTGTGTGCTGAACTTGGCACCATACTTACTTTCCCGATTGCCGTCTGGATGGGACTTTCGCCCAACGATGCCGCTTCTATTGCTATGGTTGGTGGTGCTGATGGTCCTATGGTGCTTTTTGCTTCGCTTATGTTATCGAAAAACCTATTCATTCCAATTACAGTCGTTGCTTATCTCTATCTTGGATTAACTTATGGCGGCTATCCTTATCTAATAAAACTAATGGTTCCAAAAGAACTTCGTGCAATTAAAATGCCGCCACCAAAAAAAGTATTGGTAATTACCTCAAACGAAAAGTTAGCGTTCTCCTTCGTTACTTGTGTTGTGCTTTGCTTGCTCTTTCCCGTTGCTGCACCACTTTTCTTTTCTTTGTTTTTGGGTGTCGCTATTCGTGAGTCCGGTATCAATCACTATATTTCACTTGTTAGCGGACCAATGTTATATACCGCTACACTCTTTCTGGGTATTCTATTAGGCGTATTGTGCGAAGCAAGCATAATTTTAAATCCTGCTGTCTTTAAGCTGCTTGTTTTGGGTATCCTGGCGTTGCTACTTTCTGGCATAGGTGGAATTCTTGGTGGTTACATTATGTTTTTCATAACAAAGGGCAAATTCAACCCTGTAATTGGAATTGCAGGTGTAAGCTGCGTTCCCACAACAGCGAAAGTTGCTCAAAAATCAGTTTTCAAAGAAAATCCTAATTCTATCGTTATGCCTGATGCTTTAGGTGCAAACATTTCCGGGGTAATTACAAGTGCAATTATTGCTGCAATTTTTGTAACCTTGCTAAAATGAGAAAATATTATTTATACTGGATAATTGGTATTCTAACATCTATTTTGGGTATTATTCTTACAAAAACAATACCGGCAGGTTCTCTTGGGAACTCTGCCGGTTATATACTCGCTTTTACTGGTCTATCGATTATCGCGTTCGGAATAAATCGAAATTCTACTCAATCAAAGTAGTAGCTGCCTTTATTCCATCAACTGCTGAACTTATTATTCCACCAGCTCTTCTGCTACCTTCTCCAATCACATATAGATTTTCAAATCCTGCTGCTAAATACTTATCATCCCTTATCACCTGTATTGGTGATGAAGTTTTGCTTTCAAATCCCATTATAATTCCTTCCTCGAACCCCTTGATTTTTCTTGAAAACTCAATCAATGATTTTCTCATCGACTGATATATCGCCTCTGGAAATAATTCTCGAAAATCGTAATCAAATACTCCAAAAGAATAACTTGTTTCGGGGAACTTGTTGCTTCCTTTTCCTTCAATGAAATTTTGAATTACATTCGCTGGTAGCTCAAAATTGTTGCGTATCTCGAAGAACGTTTGTTCTTTTTGTTCAAGCCAATCAAGCGCTTCGCCTGGCGTTATTTCCTTATTCAATAATTCAGGCAGATAAATTCCCGCAACTATTGCCGAATTTGCAAATGGCGAACTTCTACTGTAATAACTCATTCCGTTGACTATGCTCAATCTTTTCTGGGACTGCCTGAACAACTTTTCCGCCAGGACACATACAGAATGAATAGACAGGAAGTGCATTTTTCGCTTTATAAGTTAATTTGTATTCTGCTGCTTTAAGTCCTTTGATTTTTCGCTTGCCCCATTGCGATAGATTTATTACTTCTTGCAAGTGCTCAACTCTTGAACCAATTGCAAACGCCTTATTTTGAAATTTCACTCCTTTGCTCAATAACAAGCGATATGTATCATACGCTGAATGACCACTTGCCACAAGTAAATATTCACATTCTATTTTCCCTTTGTCTGTTTCAATTGCTACAACACTTCTATCATTTATTTTAATATTTATCAGTGTCGTTTCAAATAGAATTTTGCCCCCAATTGCTTCAAACCTGTCCCTTAAATTTCTTACAACCTTAATTAAGTTGTTAGTTCCAATATGTGGATGCGATAAATAACGTATTTCCTCTGGTGCACCTGCTTCAATATAACTCTCTATTATGAAGTTTTTTTCTTTATCAATATTCTTAGTTCGAGAAGTTAGTTTCCCGTCTGAAAAAGTTCCTGCACCACCTTCGCCAAAAGCATAGTTAGCACTTTCAGAAAATTCACCTTTCTGCTCGAAATTGCTAATTTGCCTGCTTCTTTTCGCTACCTCACATCCTCTTTCGATAATAATTGTCTCATATCCAGCTTTTTGAAGAACATAAGCAGCAAAAAAGCCTGCCGGACCACTTCCAATAACACATATTTTCTTATTTCTTTTTCTGTATGGTATTTCTAAAGTATTACTTTTGAAATTATGTTTGCTTTCGCCCTCAATTACATTTATTCTAATTTTCCAGTGTACATCTCTTTTGTTCCTTGCATCAAGACTTTTGAGAACTATATCATAAGAAAATAAATTACTACCCACAATTCGGGCAATTTTATGCTCTAATTCTGCTTTCGTATATTCAATCGGCAAGCGAATTTCAATAGTTTTAATTTTTACTCCATCGGTTCCCATTTTTCTTTGCTGGCTTTTCAAAATTGGAAATAAGTAATCTTACATTTATTTCACCGAAAATCTCACTTAATAAATCAATATTTCTCTTGCTTGTAGAAAAACGTTGATTAAATGCTATGTAATTTTTCTTTATTTTACCATTTTTAATAAAAAATTGAATTTTTATTTCTTTATCGGACTTTTCGAGCTTGCTTGCCATATCTTCAATTGCATTTTCAGATATGCTATCGATATCAACCCATATTTTAAAACCTTCCACATATTTATCGACAAATTCATCAATGCCGAATGCCTGGTCTGCGACAATCTCTATAAATTCACCACTAAATGATGAATTACCAACTACTACAAGCGGTTTGTCCTTTTCAATTACACTTTGATACTGGCTATATGCCTCGCTCCAAAAAATCACCCTCAATTTGCTGCTAAAATCCTCCAAAGTAACAAATCCAACAGTATTTTTATTCTTATCCAATCTTGTTCTTATTTCTGAGACAAGCCCCATCACTCGCAAGTAATCTCCAATTTGCGGATTATCTACGTCTGCGAACGAAAAATTATTCACTGATTTCAAGATTATTTCATATTCTTGCAAAGGATGTCCCGAAATATAAAAGTTCAGGTATTCCTTTTCCTTTTCTAATTTCTTACTTTGTTCCCATTCTTCGATATTTATTAATTTCGGCATTTTGGGTTCTGCGTCGCTTTGACCACCGAACAAACTGTCAGTTGCCTCTGCTTTGAAATTTTGATAAGCTTTTGCATAATCTAATGCTGTGTCAATTGATTCATACAACGAAGCTCTGCTATTTGGGTGGAGCCTATCAAATGCACCGGCGTAAATCAGCGCTTCGATTGTCCTCCGATTTATAAGAGAAGTATCGACACGCCGCACAAAATCGAAAAACGAAGTGAAATCTCCACTTTCTCTTGCTTGAACTATATTGTCCACCGCTGGAATTCCTACGTTCTTTATTGCAGCTAACCCAAAATAAATTACATCGCCTTTTGCAATAAAATTAGTTTTTGATTGATTTATGTCTGGTGCTAATACTTTGATTTTAAACTTTTTCGCTTCATCAATTAACTCAACAATCTTGTCCTGATTGTTAATTTCGTTTGTCATATTTGCAGCTAAAAATTCAGCAGGATAGTGCGTTTTTAGCCAGGCTGTTTGAAAAGCAAGATATGAATAAGCAAGCGAATGTGATTTGTTAAAACCATAATTAGCAAACTTCTCAATTAAATCAAATATTTCCTGTGCTAATTTCTCATTAATGCCATTTTTCTTAGCTCCTTCAATAAATAACGGCTTCATTTTATCCATTTCTGATTTTTTCTTTTTGCCCATTGCCCTTCGCAAAATATCTGCTTGTCCAAGCGAAAATCCCGCTATTTTTTGAACAAGTTGCATTACTTGCTCCTGATAAACGATAATCCCGTATGTGTTTTTTAGCGATTCCTCCATATACGGATGCAAATATTCAATCGGTTTCCGCCCAAATTTTCTATCGATAAATTCAGGAATATTCTCCATTGGTCCTGGTCTATACAAAGCATTCATAGCAGTAAGTTCTTCCAGATTCTGCGGCTTCAACTTCCTCAAATAATCTTGCATCCCGTCCGATTCAAATTGGAACACAGCAAGAGTATGTCCCTCACTTATCAAATTATATGTATCCGGGTCATCAAAATCAATTTTGTCTATGTCAATTTCAATACCGTGATTTTCTTTTATCATATTTAGAGTATTTTCTATTACTGAAAGAGTTTTTAAACCTAAAAAGTCCATCTTGACAAGTCCTGCTGCTTCCAGCTCTGCCATTGAATATTGCGTAACAACGTCATTTGATTCTTTTTCACTTTTTGCAGGTGGAACTACTGGAACAAAATCAGTGATTTCACCCGGCGCGATTACAACTCCCGCAGCGTGTGTCGAAACACCTCTGTTCCGATTTTCCAGCATTTTTGAATATTCAATGAATTCCTGTATTTTCTCGTCTTTTGTCTCTTTCAACCATTTCAGGTCAGGCAGTTCGATTGCCTCAGATATTGGCATTACCTTCCCAAGAATAACCGGTATTTTGGAAGTTATTTCTTTAACTGTGTTAAGTGGTATACTCAATACTCTTGCAACGTCAGTCAAAACAGCACGGCTCGATAATTTGCTGAAAGTAATGATTTGTGCAACTGCATTTGCTCCATATTTTTCTTTCACGTATTCAATTACTCTGTATCTTTTATCATCTGCAAAATCTATATCAATATCGGGCATTGAAATTCTATCCGGATTTAAAAATCTTTCGAAAAGTAAATTATACTTCAACGGGTCTACATTCGTAATATCCAGTGCGTATGCTACTATACTTCCCGCAGCTGAACCCCTACCGGGTCCAACTCTTACACCTCTTTCCTTTGCCGCTCTGATGAAATCCCACACAATCAAAAAATAGCCTGGAAATTTCATATTCTTGATTACTTCGAGCTCGTATTCAGCTCTTTGAACAATCTCATCAGTTAATTTCTCATATTTCTTCTTTAAACCTTCGAATACAAGTTCACGCAAATAATCATCTAACGATTCAGCTTTCGAATTGACAGGAATTGGAAACTCCGGCATATACAGTGTTTTTAAATCAAGCTCACAGTTACATTTTTCAGCAATTTCAAGTGTAGAAGCAATTGCCTCAGGGAAGTCCTTGAATATTTCTACCATTTGGGCAGAAGTCTTAAAGTAAAATTCGGGCGTTCTATATCTTAACTTCTTGTAATCAACAGCTTCGCTACCCGAGGCATCTCTAATATTCAGTAGAATATTATGGGCTATTGCTTCTTCCTGCTTCATATAATGAATATCATTTGTAGCGACAAGCTTAATTCCAAGCTCTTTCGCTAATTTGGGCATATCCCGCAGTATTATTTGGTCTTCATCATAAAAATGATTCTGAATTTCTAAGTAAAAATCATCCCCAAATAAATTCTTGTAATATTTTGCTTCTTCTTTTGCTTTTTCATAATCACCTTTAAGCAAGTGCGATGAAACCACTCCCCCAAGACAAGCCGATGTGCAAATAAGCCCTTCGCTGTATTTTTCAAGCACCTCTTTGTCTATTCTTGGTCGATAGTAGAACCCTTCTAGGTGCCCAATTGACGTCAACTTAATTAAGTTTTTATAACCTTTTATATCTTTTGCTAATAATAAAAGATGGTAATAATTTTTCCTTTTTGTGTCTGCTTTTAGTGAAGTCTTATCGAAACGCGAACCACTTGCGATATACGCCTCAAAACCAATAATTGGCTTTATTTGGTATTCTTCTCCCTTTTCCTTTAAACTTTTATTTACATTCAAAACTTCCTGATAAAATTCTATCGTTCCATACATTACTCCGTGGTCGGTTAATGCAATTGCCGGTTGTCTGTCCTCGACAGCAGCTGCAACTAATTCCTTTATAGTTGGTAGTGCATCTAATATTGAATAATGACTATGATTGTGCAAATGAACAAATTGC
This sequence comes from Bacteroidota bacterium, assembly GCA_022707965.1. Classification (GTDB taxonomy): domain Bacteria; phylum Bacteroidota; class Ignavibacteria; order Kapaibacteriales; family UBA2268; genus JAKIZO01. The sequence goes on along the minus strand of JAKIZO010000037.1, from coordinate 9,238 downwards.
GGCATTTTTTACCCTTAATATTTCATCAAAGAACCTAACAAATATAACGAATATATAAAATTCAATTACGATAGATTTTGAATTGTGGAAAATTTAATTTGATAATGTTTTATTGATATTATTATCTCGATAAAAATCTTTAAAATATTAAAAAATATTAATTAAATTTTGTAAGTCATTGAAAATAAACAGACTATTTAGAATAGAGAATTATCGATAAATTTGTATCAAAAAGTTGTTTAAGTTAGATATATTTTATAGTTTTGTATCATAAAAATCGTTTTTTTAAAAAACAATTAATGAGTATGGCAACAGTAAAAGAAAAAATCGAAGAGCTTAAGAAAAAAGAAGCCGAAATCCTTCTTGGTGGAGGTCTCGACAAAATTGAAGCTCAGCACAATGCAGGTAAATTGCTTGCTCGTGAGAGACTTCATTTATTATTTGATAATGGATTTTACGATGAAATCAACAAATTCGTAGAACATTCCGGTGATTCCTTCGGAATGGAGGGCAAAAAATTACCTGGTGATGGTGTTGTTACAGCGATGGGTGCAATTAATGGCCGCCTTGCTTATGCTTCATCTCAGGATTTTACAGTTATGGGTGGTAGCGTCGGTAGTCGCCACGCCTGGAAAATTTGCGAAGTTATGCTTAAAGCATTAAAAAATGGTGTCCCATATATTGCTTTCAACGATAGCGGCGGGGCTCGTATTCAAGAACCTATCAACTCGCTTCGCGGTTATGGCGAAATTTTCTACCATAACGTTTTGCTTTCGGGTGTAGTTCCGCAAATCGCTATTATTGCTGGTCCTTGTGCTGGTGGCGCTGCTTATTCACCTGCTTTGATGGACTTCATTATTATGGTTCAGGGTATTGGCAAATTGTTCATTGCCGGTCCTAATGTTGTTAAAGAGGCAACTGGTGTTGCAATCACTGCCGAAGAACTCGGTGGTGCTATGGCACAAGCAAGCCACAGTGGTAATGTTCATTTCGTTGCACAAAACGATGCCGAAGCAATTGAAATTTGCAAAAGATTGCTTTCATATATGCCTCAAAACAATACTGAAAATCCACCTTCCTATGGTGATGGAACAATTCAAATTATCGAAGACCCTTATCTTAATGAAATTGTTCCCGACGACCATCGCGAAGCTTACGATATGATGGAAATCCTTCTTCGCGTGTTCGACCCTGGTAGCATTATGGAAGTGCAGGAACATTTTGCCAAAAATATGATTGTTGCCTTCGCTCGTCTAAACGGAAACGTTGTAGGTATTGTTGCTAACCAACCAAAAGAAAAATTTGGCTGTATAGATATAGATGCATCGGACAAAGCATCTCGCTTTATTCGTTTCTGCAACGCTTTTAATATTCCGCTTATCTCCTTTGTTGATGTTCCTGGCTTTTTGCCTGGTGTAGAACAAGAATTTGGCGGAATTATCCGTCACGGCGCGAAAATGCTATTCTCTTTCTCTGCGGCTACTGTTCCAAAGGTTACAGTTATTGTGCGTAAGGCTTATGGTGGTGCTTATCTTGCTATGAGTGCTAAAAGTTTAGGTGCAGACCGCGTTGCAGCTTGGCCTACTGCCGAAATTGCTGTTATGGGAGCCGAAGGTGCCGTCTCTGTTCTTTTCAAAAATGAAATTAAAAATGCACCTGACCCAAAAGCTAAACGCAGAGAACTTATCGAAGAATATCGGATTCAATTTGCTTCGCCATATCCAGCTGCCGAATCTGGTCTGGTCGATGCTATTATTGAACCAATGAAAACAAGACAATATCTCTCTATTGCTCTCGAATCTTTGAAGAACAAGAGAGATTTACGTCCACAAAAGAAACACGGACTTATTCCTTTATAGTAGGAGTTATTATGCTCGATAAATTAATCGAACAAGCCGCATTGGTGCTTGTTATTGTTCCTCAAAATCCGAATAGCAAAGAAGTTATTGCAGCTTTGACTTCTTCGCTTAACTCTGCAAACCAGGGGAATAATACGGAAAACATTCAATCTAATCCAATTGACAAAGATACTGTTGCTGCTATTACTGCTGCTGCTAGCTTTGTGCTCGGTCGTGCCTTCCAGATACGTAAAATTAAATTTGTTCGCGACCAGGCAGATTCTTCCTGGTCCCGCATCGGAAAATTGAAATTATTTAGTTCACAAGAATAGAAGGTTTTTTATGAAAAAATTAAGAATAACTGTAAATGGAAAAGAATATGAGGTAGAAGTTGAAGTATTAGAAGATACTGATTCTTCTGCACCTCAACTTCCTTTTGTGCCTCCTGTGGCTCAGGTTACTCCTATGACACCACCGCCTACTGCTTTTGCATCAGAACCACGTCAGAAAGGTGCCTTCAAAGCCTCTACTTCTGCTTATGATGCTAATTCGCTTACTTCTCCTATGAATGGTGTCGTTATCGAAGTGCCTGTCAAACCTGGCGATTCGGTAAAAGAAGGACAGGTCGTTGTTGTTCTCGAAGCTATGAAAATGAAAACTAATATTTCTTCTTCTCGCGATGGTGTGATTGCTGATATCAAAGTTAAAGTTAATGATTCTGTTGAATTAGGACAAGTTCTTCTTACTTATAAATAACACTTATTTTCTATTTAAAAAAAAGAGGCTGTTTCTACAAAAACAGCCTCTTTTTTTATTGGCAATTTTCGATAAAAATTTGTTCCACTTTTTGCAGCGTCTCGTCTAAAATATCATTTACTACTATATAATCGAAATCTTTGCTCATTGATATTTCCATTTCTGCACGAGCAAGTCTATTTTTTAATTGTTCCTCGGATTCAGTGCCACGTTTTTTCAGTCTTTCTATCAATACTTCTTTCGATGGTGGGGCTAAAAAAATTAATATTGTATCATCGGGATAATGCTTTTTCAGAGACAAAGCACCTTTTACGTCGATATCAAAAAGCATAGTTCTATTATTGTCTATTGCTTTCTGCACCTCGCTTTTAAGAGTTCCATAATAATTACCGAAGAGTTCTTCCCACTCGATTAATTCATTTTGTTTAATCAATTCCTCAAACTTCTCTTTTGTCAGAAAAAAATAATCCTTCCCGTCAATTTCATTTGGTCTCGATTGACGTGTCGTTGCCGAGACTGAAAATATTACATTTGGAAATTTGTTTAAGATATGCCTTGTTACAACCGATTTCCCTCCACCGCTTGGTGCAGAAATTGCAACTAATCTCTTTTTGCCCATATCGCCCCTTTTTTTAAAATCTCAGATGAAAAAAATTTTAAACTATGTATTTTATAAAAACCGTCTCAAAATAAATATTTTATAACCTTCGGAAATTATTAATCTTCCGAAGGTTAAATGCGGTTACTTTTGAATCTACTATTCTTATTCTATTATTAATTGTTACTCAATACTTTTGTTACAAGTTCGGCTGCTTCTTTCAAATCAGATGCTACCTCAAATTGTAATCCTGAATTGAGTAATATTTGCTTACCCTCTTCTGAATTTGTTCCATCTAATCGCACAATTACAGGCAAATTCACTTGTACTGTTTTCAACGCTTCCACTATCCCATTTGCAACTTTATCGCAACGAACAATCCCACCAAATATGTTAATTAATACAGCTTTTACATTTGGGTCGCTCATCATTATTCGAAATGCATTTGCAATTCTTTCTACATTTGCACCACCGCCTACATCAAGAAAATTCGCTGGCGAACCACCCGAAAGCTTTATCATATCCATCGTTGCCATTGCAAGCCCCGCGCCATTCACCATACACCCAACATTCCCATCCAATTTTATATAATTCAAATCATATTTTGATGCTTCGACTTCTAATGGGTCTTCTTCACTTGTGTCTCTTAATGCTAAATAATCTGAATGTCTCAATACTGCATTATCGTCAAATGTGATTTTTGCATCGAGCAGAACAAACCTATTTTCGCTTGTCAATACAAGCGGATTAATTTCAAGCAAACTGCAATCGAGCTCATCATAAGCAAAAACCAACTTATGAATGAATTCTACAAAATTTTTAAATGTCGCTCCTTCCAAACCCAACCCAAATGCAAGCCGACGTGCTTGATAATCCTGAAATCCAATTTTGGGGTCGATGACCTCTTTCAAAATTAATTCAGGCGTTTCTTCTGCAACTTTTTCGATTTCCATTCCACCCTGAGTGGATGCCATAATCGTATTTTTACCGAGCTGACGGTCGAGCACTATTCCGACATAATATTCCCGCTCTATATTGCAACCTTCTTCAATTAAAACTCGATTGACAATTTTGCCTTCGGCACCTGTTTGTAGAGTAACCAGCTTATTTCCAAATATTTCCTTCGATATTCTATATGCTTTGTCTGCTAGCTGCCCATTCTTAATAATTGTAACCCCGTGCAGCAGCTTACCTTCAAATTCCACAGGTTCGTTTGTGTCTGCTCTATGAATTACGCCTTTGCCTCTGCCACCTGCGTGTATTTGTGCCTTCAATACCACAACACTTGTCCCCTGCGATTCGAATAAGTCCCACGTTAATTTCCCGACTTCCTCTGCTGAGAATGCAACTGCACTTTTTAATATCGGAAGTTCATATTTCTTCAATAACTCTTTTGCTTGATGTTCGTGAATTTTCATAAAATATCCTCTATATTATTTGTTATTTATCATATACCAGATTTTATTAATCGATTATATATTTTTTTTATTTTTGATTGTTTTTGTGTGATATAATAATTTTCTTTAATCTTTAAATTTCATTATTTTAATACATTATTTAATAATACTTAATCAACAAAATTGAGTGTAAATCCTAAATATTTTCTGGAACAAAGAATTATATTAGTCGATTCCCTTCGTCGAAAAGGAATAAAAGATGAACGAGTGTTAACTGCAATTGAAAAAGTTCCCCGCGAAATCTTTGTACCAGCCGACCAAAAGGATAGAGCCTACATAGATAACGCTCTTCCAATTGAATGCGGTCAAAGCATTTCGCAACCTTACACTGTTGCCTATATGACAGAACTTCTGGACACTTTCGATGGCTGCAAAGTATTAGAAATTGGCACTGGCAGCGGATATCAATGTGCAATACTGTCAGTGCTTGGTTGTGAAGTTTTTTCTATTGAACGTATTGAATTCTTACATAATAAAGTCAAAAAAATCTTTGCTAATCTTAATATCAAAGCACGCTTGTTTTTAGGTGATGGTTCCAAAGGCTTGCCTGAATTTGCACCTTTCGATAGAATAATTGTTACCGCCGCCGCACCAGATATACCATCTTCGTTAATTAATCAATTAAAGATTGGTGGGAAACTTGTAATTCCTGTGGGGTCTCGAAATGAACAAATAATGACGCTTGTTATTCGTTCTTCTACCAATAAATACGAAATTATTAGAAAAGATTCATTCCGTTTCGTTCCACTTATCGGCGAAGAAGGTTGGAGTAATGAATAAAATCGATTTGTTTGTGCTAACAGGTCCAACTGCATCTGGAAAAACAGAACTTGCTCTTGCTCTAAGTGATTACTTGCCAATTGAAATTGTTTCCGCTGATTCTCGCCAAATTTATCGTTTTATGGATATTGGCACTGCAAAACCAACAAAAGATGAACTCAGTCTTGTTCCTCACCATTTCATTGACATTAAAAATCCCGATGAATACTATTCTGCTGGTATGTTCGAAAACGATGCTGATAATATAATTCAACAAATTATTGCTCGGGGCAAAATTCCTCTTATTGTCGGTGGTTCTGGGCTATACATAAAAGCTCTTTGCGAAGGCTTCTTTCAAGATGAAGCCTCTTCTCGTGAGCTTCTTGCTATCAGGGAGCAACTTGAACAAGAATTAGCTGAAAAAGGACGTTTAGCACTCTATCAGGAACTATCTTATGTTGACCCAATTTCTGCTGAAAAATATTCGGATATGAACCCTCGTCGTGTAATTCGTGCTTTGTCTCATTATCGACTGACGGGCATTCCATTTTCTGTTTCTCATAGTTCTCAACTTGTTGAAAAAAACTATAATTGCCACTATTTCGGAATAGATATTCCTCGAAATTTCCTTTACGAAAAAATCAATCTCAGAACTCTTAATATGTGGAATAACGGACTTCTCAAAGAAACTGTCAAACTTCTCGAAATGGGATACACAGAAAAATTAAATGCTCTCAACACTGTTGGCTACAAAGAAACAATTCAATTCATTAAAGGAAATTTAACCGAAAACGAAACAATATCGAAAATTCAGCAAAACACTCGTCATTATGCTAAACGCCAACTTACCTGGTACAGAAATCAATGCCAGGAAATAAAATGGTTAAACCAAAATTTAACAGAAAATATAAAATTTCTTGTTGATTTTATTAAGAAAAAATCTCTATTTTAATATTAGATAAGCTTTCTTTATTTACAAGTATTTGATAATTATGCTTGATTTATATAAATCAGTATCGTTCAAAATTAGCGGAATTATTACCAGGCAATATAGCACATCGTTTTCTCTTGCTGTGAGTTTGTTAGAGAAAGAGAAGCGTGATGCTATTTTTGCAATATATGGATTTGTTCGTCTTGCTGATGAAATTGTCGATACCTTCCACAATTTTGATAAAGAAAAACTCCTTTACGATTTAGAAGAAGATTTGAGATATGCACTAAACAACGGAATTAGCACCAATCCCGTGCTTTATGCTTTTGCTGAGACTGTGAAATATTATAATATTCCCTACGACCTTGTCGATGCTTTCCTTGCAAGTATGAAAAGCGACCTTCACAAAACCACCTATTCTTCCCGAGAGGAAATTGAGACTTACATTTATGGCTCTGCTGATGTAGTAGGGCTTATGTGCTTAAAAGTGTTTGTCGATGGCGACGAGAACAAATATCAGGAGCTTTACCATCCTGCTAAGAAATTAGGTTCTGCTTTTCAAAAAGTTAATTTCTTGCGTGATTTAAACTTCGACAGCAACGAACTAAGTAGAGTATACTTTCCTGAACTAATTGGCAGGAAATTCACTGATGAGGTTAAAAAGCAAATTGTCTCCGATATTGAAAACGATTTTTCAGAAGCAGTCGAAGGCATAAAAAAACTTGAAGGTCGTGCACGCTTCGCCGTTTTAGCAGCATACTATTACTACCGTGCTCTCACATATCGCATTGATAAACTCTCAGCAGACGAAGTCCTGCATCAAAGAATTAGTGTCCCTATTTTTATAAAAATAGCGCTTACCATTAAATCCTACTTAGTTTACAAGCTGAGATTACTATGATTTTGAGAATAAATGAATTTGAGGCAAAAAAGCTAATTGTTTTAATTTACATTGTTGGTTCGTTAGGGTTTTCATTTAAATTTTCTCTTGATTTTTTTCAATATTTGACGCCTTTTACTTTAATTTTCACTATTTACCTTCTTTTTAAGTTCCATCAAGATACTATCAAAGCGAAAGAAATTGCAGTTTTTGCGTTCGTTTATCTATTTTCTTATTTCATTGAAGTTGCAGGTGTGCAAACGGGCGTTATTTTCGGCAATTACCACTATGGTATTGGACTTGGTCCAAAACTATTCGATACACCTTTGATGATTGGAATTAACTGGCTTTATCTATCTTACATTACTGCTTCGATTGCTCAAAAATTGATTAATATAAATTGGTTGATAAAAGTTGCTTTTGCCTCTTCTTTGATGGTGCTATATGATTTCGTTGTCGAACTTGTTGCCGATTTTTTAGGAATGTGGTATTGGCAAAATAACTCAATCCCTTTTCAAAATTATCTTGTCTGGTTTTTTGTTTCTTTTGTAATTCAGTCTGTTTTTCATTTTGCTAAAATTAAGTTCAGCAATCCTTTGTCTTTTCTTGTGTATTTATCTCAAATGTTATTTTTAATAATTGTTTTTCTTGTAAAATTTTTTATCTATGATTGAAGCAAAACATAATTACTTTTATTATTTATTCTTTAAATTTTACACCAATTTCAAGATAAAGAGAAATTTTGAAAAAGTCTCTTTGCAAGGCAATTTCACCGATAGAGGCAAGCCCATTCTGATATTGGCAAATCACCAAAGCTGGTGGGACGGCTTCTGGCTAAACTTCTTTAACGAAAGAATTACGCGCAGGAAACTCTACTTTATGATGTTAGAGGAACAACTGCTAAAACACAAATTCTTCAATAATATCGGCGGTTTCTCTGTTAAGAAAAACTCGAAAGATGCCGTCCACTCTCTCAATTACACTATAAAGCTTCTTGAAAATCCTGATAATGCTGTTTTTTTATTCCCGCAAGGCGAAATTCAAAGCCTTCATACCGACTTCGTTCACTTTGAGAAGGGCATTAGCAGAATAATCAGTAAATGCAACGATATCCAGACACTCTTTGTATGTAATTTTATTGAATATTTCTCAAATCCAAAGCCATCTTTATTTATTTATTACAAAGAATGGCTATCAAACAACCTTCATTCAATTGAAACTGAATATAATGATTTTTATAAATCTTGTAAGCTTTTACAACGCCAATGATTGAAATAATAGTTTATATTATTCTATTCTTTTTAATGCTTCAATTTTCTGTTGCATTAAGCAACTTGCTATTTCGTAACAAATTGCCACAAAATCCATCCAAAATCGAACAGGAACCACTCGTGTCAATTTTAATTCCTGCAAGAAATGAGGAACAAAATTTGCCCACTATTGTCAACGATTTTTTGTCTCAAAACTACAAGAATATCGAGATAATCATCTATAACGACGCTTCAACAGATAATACGCTAAAAATTGCGGAAGATTTTTCTCGACAATACAGTTTCATCAAAGTTATTAATGGCAGTTCTCTACCTGACGGCTGGTATGGCAAGACCTATGCTTGCTGGAATTTGGGCAAACACGCAAAAGGTGATTATCTTCTGTTCTTAGATGCAGATGTCCGAATTGCAGGGGAAATCATTCGCCGTTCGCTTTCGTATATGCAAAAGAAAAACTTTGGACTAATCAGTATTTTCCCTAAACAAATTATGTTCTCTTTGGGTGAAAAGCTTGTTGTCCCAATTATGAATATCATTTTGCTATCTTTGCTTCCTTTGGTTACAGTGCGTTCTCGCTTTTTTCCTTCTCTTTCAGCTGCAAATGGTCAATTTATGCTATATAATCGCTTTACTTACGATAAATTTCGACCCTATGAACAAGCTAAATCGAATAGGGCAGAGGATATAGCAGTAGCCTTCTATTTAAAAAAACAACGAGTGCCAATTGCTTGTTTGCTTGGCGATGATG
>JAKIZO010000036.1 GCA_022707965.1 Bacteroidota bacterium | reverse complement strand
ACTTTCACCGAAAGCAAAAATTCGGGTTGTAACGACTTCAGACCACCAGCCGAGTGAGGTAATGATAAAATCGTAAAATCCTCCTACAAGACCACTAACAATAAGGACACCGGCTTGCTTGCCACCCTGCTCACCTGTAATAAGGATTTCTGTAGTTGCAGTTGCTTCAGGAAATGGGAATTTCCCGTGCATATCTTTAACGAAGTATTTTCTGAAAGGAATAAGGAAAAGAATACCAAGGAAGCCACCTAATAGTGAAGAAAAGAAAATCTGGAAAAATTTAACATCGAGCTTCAAAATATAAAGAGCCGGGATAGTAAAGACAGCACCAGCAACGATAACACCCGAGCTTGCACCGATGGATTGAATAATTACGTTTTGTCCCAAGGCATTTTTTTTCTTTGCGAAATTAGCAAGCCCGACAGCAATAATAGAAATCGGGATAGCAGCTTCGAAGACCTGCCCAATTTTAAGACCGGAATATGCAGCGGCAGCAGAGAAGACAACTGCCATAAATAAACCCCAAAAGACCGACCATAGGGTAACTTCCGGGAAAACAAGGTTTGCAGGCATCACAGGATGGTATTCTTCGCCGGGTTTGAGCTCACGATGAGCATTTTCAGGCAATCCACTTTTACCAATTTGATGTTCCATTTAATCTCCCAAATAGTTAAATTGATTTTTCAACATATATTTTGCATAGTTCAAGCATAGTTTCAACAGATTTTTGTAGAGCATCGATAGACACCCATTCGGTTTTAGCGTGGAAGTTTTGACCACCGGTGAAAATATTAGGTGTAGGCAATCCCATTTCGGTTAGACGGGAACCATCTGTTCCACCCCGAATAGGCTTCCAGTAAGGTTGAACCCCTGCACGAATAGCGGCTTCCCAGAGATTATCCAATACTTCGGGGCATTTTTCGAGGCTATCGAGCATATTTCTATACTGGAATTTGACTTCCATTTCGATTTTAGTTTTGGGGTGAAGTTGCTGAACTTCGTCGATAATGTTTTGCAAAATTTTCTTTTGTTCTTCGAGGCCTTCGGTGCGGAAATCACGCAAAAGGATTTTAAGTTCGGTTTTTGAGACGCTACCTTCGATATTGTGAGGATGAATGTAGGGTTCGTATCCTTCGGTAGTTTCGGGAGCCATATTTTTGGGCATACGGGCAATAATATCAGCCATCGCACGAATTGAATTGACCATAATATCTTTTGCACTACCGGGGTGGATATCTCGTCCGAAGGTGCGGATGATAGCAGCGTCGGCACTGAAAGTTTCTTTGTTCAGTTCGCCGGGCATATCGCCATCAATTGTATAAGCGTATTTTGCACCGAATTTTTCAATATTGAAGTATTTAGTGCCTTGTCCGATTTCTTCATCGGGAGTGAAGCAAATGCGAATATCGCCGTGAAGAATATCTTGATTGTTCATAAGGATTTCGGCAAGTTGCATAATTGCGGCAACGCCTGATTTATCGTCTGAACCTAAAAGAGTTGTTCCATCGGTAGTAATTATTGTATGCCCGATACATTCCCGAAGTTTTGGGTTTTCAGCTTCGGTAATAACAATTGAATTATCAGCAGGAAGGACAATATCGCCACCTTGATAATTTTCGATAATTTGAGGATTTACATTTGCACCGCTTACATCAGGAGAAGTATCGACGTGAGCGACAAAGCCAATAACAGGCACTTTGCCATAAGCAGGATGGTCAGCGGGTATATTAGATGGAATAGTAGCCATTAAATAGCACTTATCGTCGAGTTCGGCATCTTTTATACCCAAATTTTTGAGTTCCTCTAACAGGATTTTTTGCAAATCGAATTGTTTCATTGTTGATGGAAAAGTTTCGCTGTTTGGGTCGGATTGAGTATCGACTTTTACATAGCGGAGAAGTTTCTCAATTAGTTGCTGTTTCATAATTTACCCAAATATTAATTAGTAAAAATTACAAAATAAAGAATGTTAAAAATATGAAAAAATTTTTTAGTTTGCTTATATATTTTGGAGAAAAATTGTTTAAATGAAATACAAGCGAAAAATTACTTTTATCTTGTGCTTTGTGGGAATATGCCTGATTAACTTATATGCAAGCGAACCAATAATACTTGAATATAGTGATGCACTGATTGGCGAGCAGGACAGCGTAACGAATGTGAGAAGACTTGCAGGAAATGTGCGGTTAAGACAGGGAAATGTTCGGATTACTTGCGACAATGCAATTCAATATATTGGTTTGAATAAATACGATTTGATTGGAAATGTAGTAATAAAGCAGAACACAATAACGCTCAAATCGCCTACAATTCATTATGACGGGAATACTTATATTGCAACTGCCAAAAATGGAGTAAAAATCACTGATAAAGAAACGCAATTAACAGCCGAATACGGAACATACTCGACACAAACTTTAATAGCCAATTTTGCGGGAAATGTTGTAGTTGAAGATGATTCAACGATTATTTATTCGGATTTCGTTACGCACAACAGAAACAATAGAGTGTCCAATGCATGGGGAAATGTCTTGATTATCGGTAAATACACAAACGCAAAATTAGCGGGCGATTCTGTTGTTAACGTTCCGATGCAGAATTTATCGGAAGTGTATGGAAACCCGAAACTTTTGCAGATTGATTCGAGCGGTGCGGATAGTCGGGATACACTCTTTATTTCTGCGAATAAGATGGAAGCAATAAGAGAAGCGGACAACGAGAGGTATCTTGCACGGGGGAATGTCGAAGTAATAAGAAATAATCTACAAGCAAGAGCAGAAAATACAATTTATTATAAAGCAAAAGATATAATTTTTTTTGAAGAATTCCCTATTTTATGGTATGATTCGACGCAACTATTCGCTGATACGATAATTGTGCAATTGGAGAACAACAAATTAAGAAGGATTGATGCCGTTTCGAGTGCATTTAGTGTGAGCCAGAATGATACAATGAATGCCGCAAGAAAAGACCAGATGTCGGGAAAAATCATCACAATTGAATTCGAAAGCGATTCTTTGAGGCAGATTGTTGCTGAAGGCAATGCTCGTTCGTTATATTTTATTGAAACAGATGGACAACCTGATGGATTAATAAGCGTGAGTGCCGACGCAATTACAATTGAAATTGTAGATAAAAAAGCGGAGAATATTATAATGATAAATAACGTTCCAGGCGAATATTTACCTCAACCACTAATAGTGGATGAGGAGACGAAATATTATTTGCCAGGATTTAGATTTTCGCAGGATAGACCACAAAGGATTGATTATTCAATTTTTGAAGTAAATACAAGAAATAAAAGAAAGGAGGAAAAATGAAAATTTGCGTAACGGGCGGTGCTGGATTTATCGGCTCGCACATTGTTGATAGATTGATTGAAAATGGATATGATGTAACAGTAATTGATAATTTATCGACGGGAAAAATAGAAAACTTAAATAAAAATTCAAAATTTATAGAAATAGATATAAATGAAGAGAGACTGCACGATATTTTCGAAAAGGAGAAATTTGAAGTAGTCTATCATCAGGCAGCACAGATGAATGTGCGGTTTTCAGTGGATAATCCCAGAGAAGACGCTATCACGAACATAATCGGAAGTATTAATTTATACGAAGCATGCAAAAATACAGGTGTGAAGAAAATTGTTTTTGCTTCGTCGGGCGGAACAATTTATGGCGAACAGGTGCAATTTCCAGCGGACGAGGAGCATCCTACTAATCCGTGTTCGCCTTATGGAATTGCGAAGCTTGCAAATGAAAAGTATTTGTTTTATTACAACAATAGCTACGGGATAAAGACTGTTTCGCTGCGTTACGGGAACGTTTATGGTCCAAGACAGAACCCAAAAGGTGAAGCAGGTGTTGTAGCAATCTTCATCGGAAAAATGCTTACAGGCGAACAACCCGTAATAAACGGCGACGGGCTAATCACAAGAGATTACATATACATAGATGATGTTGTGGAAGCGAATATAAGGGCACTCGAAGAAAAAATTGATGGGATATATAATGTCGGAACGGGAATTGAAACAAATGTGAATACAATTTTCCATAAACTCAAAAAGCTTACGGGGTCGAAATGTGAGGAATATCACGGACCAGCAAAAATTGGAGAACAAAGGCGTAGCGTAATTTCATACAATAAATTAAAAAATGAGTGTGGTTGGGAGCCGAGAGTAACATTTGAAGAAGGTTTGATTAGAACTGTTGAGTATTTCAAACAGAACTTAAAATAATATGTCGCTGAATTTGATTGATATACTGATAATTGCATTATATTTTGCAATAATATTGGCAATCGGAATAAGATTTACACGCAAAGATAAAAGCGAAAATAAGGAAAGCTACATATTAGCAGGAAGGCGTGTAACTTTGCCATTTTTTGTTGCCTCGCTTGTAGCGACCTGGTATGGCAACATAATGGGAATGGGTGAGTTTGTATACAATTACGGAATTGTTGCATTTTTTTGTTTTGCATTTCCGTATTATATAGCTGCGTTGTTTTTTGCTATTTTTGTGGCGAAGCGAATTCGTGCTTCTGCGGCGGCAACAATACCAGAACAGATAAAACTAACTTATGGCAACAAAGCAAGTGCAATATCATCTGCAATAATATTAGTAATCACAATACCAGCGGCGTATATTTTAATACTTGGGAAATTGATTGAGCTTTTCACGGGTTGGAGTTTGGCTGTTTCGCTGATATTAGGGACAGTTGTTTCACTATTAATTATTTATCACGGGGGACTGAAAGCCGATATAATTGCAAATACAGCTCAATTTATTTTTATGTATATAGGTTTTGGTGGGCTGCTATATTTTTGTTTGGTGAAATTGGGTTCGTTTGATGAGATGATTGCCAAATTACCTGCCGAACATTTAAAGGCAACGGGAACGCTGTCGTGGCAATATGTTCTTGCGTGGTATATAATAGCGTTTCAGACATTTATAGACCCGAGTTTTCATCAGAGGTGTGCCGCAGCGAAAAACCCACAAACAGCAAAGAATGGGATATTGATTTCGATAGTTTTCTGGTGTATATTCGATTTTTTGACATTGACGACGGGGCTATATTCAGCTGCGTATTTGCAATTGCAGTCGCCGCTGGATGCGTATCCAGTACTTGCTGATGCTGTTATGCCAAATTTGTGGAAAGGGTTGTTTCTGGTGGCGGTGATTGCAACAGTAATGAGCACACTGGAAAGTTATTCATTTATCAGTGCAGCAACTTTTGGGAATGATATATTCCCGCTGTTTTTTAAGAAATTATCTCACACGCTTGGGACAAAGATTGGGCTAATTCTAACAGGTGTTTTAGGGATATTGCTTGCAATCGCAATACCATCGGCAATTGATTTGATATACAAAACTTCATCTATTGCTGTTCCTGCGTTGATTATACCGCTAACGGTTTCATATACGAAAAAGTATTATCTGGCAAGGAAACACAGCCTTTTGATAATGATTTTGACGATATTAATTACGCTATTCTGGACTTTATCGAATGAGTATAGTGTAAAATTTGGGTTGGAATTTTTATATTTCACACATAATTTTGAACCAATGATGCCTGGAATTATTATGTCAGTATTTTTAGGAATACTATTTGTTAAAAAAAGAAGCAAATAAGGTCTGGACAATACCGAATGTATTGAGCTTTATAAGATTACTACTGATTGCGCCAGCGGGTATACTTTTGTGGAATGGTGAAAACGTATGGGCAGCAACTCTTGCGTTAATTGCTGGTTTGCTTGACATAACGGACGGGATTATTGCCCGTAAATATAATCAAACATCAGAATTAGGCAAGATAATTGACCCACTTGCGGATAAGTTATTTATTGCAGTGTTGGTAATCGTGCTTTTTTTGCAGAATAGGCTACCATTGTGGTTTATTTTGGCAGTAATTTCTCGAGATTTGTTAATATTAATTGGTGGAGCGGTCATTTCAACGAAAATTAAAATAGTTCCGCCGTCGAATTGGCTCGGCAAAATTACTGCTCTGACGGTTGGAATAACGATTTTATCAATAATAGTTAATCTTAGAGATATTTATACAATTTTAATGTATTTATCCGTTGTATTAATTGTTGCATCTTTCGTTAATTATGTGATTAGTGTGCAAAAACAAATAAAAGGAATTGAAATTGTCAACAAATAAGAGATACATACCTTTAAATGCAAGGGAAATTCAGCTTTATCGTCAGCAGAAGGCTATTCAAGAAACCAAACGCGAAGAAAAAACAAATAACACTTTGATTTCATTGCGAAAAAGGAATCTGGCGGTAATTAACGCAAATCCAACTTTGAAAGCAAAAATAGAAAGATTTAATAATTATGTGAAAAAGAAAAAAATCGACGATATTGTGAAGGTAATTCATTATCTGCTTTCCGATTTATATCAAGAGACGCAAGAAGCATAAATTTCCTGGTATACTCGATTTACATTACCTACAACAACCGCAAATAATGGAATATTCTGAATATTGATTATTTCTTACGAGCTGAACCACGATTTAATTAGATAATGAAATCGGTGAATTCCTTTGCGGTTGAGAAACATCATTGGACAATAACCGTAGATAATTTCTATGTCTTTTTCAGCAGCAATTTGAGAGATATTATTTGGTTTGCTACCGAAGACAAACCAAGCTGATTTAATTTTCCCCTTTTCTGCATCAAGCAATATTTTTTCTGTTTCTTTGGGTGGGATAGAAAAAATCAAATTTAGTGATTGTTGGGGCAAGTCGTCGATTGATGCGAAAGTGCGAATACCTTCAATTTCATTACAAGAACGGCTAATTGGTATGGGTTTGTAGCCATTCTTAAAAAATAATCTAAAAAGTTCATTTCCCCAAGCATTTTTGTTGGTAGAAACGCCAATGATAACGGGTGAGCTGTCTTTAAGAAATTCATTTACTTTGTTTTGCATAATAAACCTATCGAAAAATAGTAATACGAATTAATGAGCAAAAAAGTTGCGTATGAAAATATGGCAACAGAATATGACAAAAGGGCACACGGTATTCTCGCAAAATAGGCAACAACATTGACAAAATTTCACTCGCATTGACAAATCGACTTGCAATTGCGTCATTTTGTCTTGTGAAATAGATTTGGCACGATGTTGGTATATACAAAAGTGAATTTAATTAACAACAATAAAATGAGGTAGAAAATGACAACATTAAGATTTGATCCTTTCCGTGGCTTTGAGCAAATGCTTCGTAAGATTAACGAAGTGGCAGGTGAAATTGAACGTGGAGTAACAGTGGAAACTGGTGGATACAACCCACGCATAGACATATTCGAGGATGACGCAAACGTTTTCATCGTTGCTGAAATTGCAGGCATTCCGAAAGACAAAGTGAATGTAAAATTAACCGAAGACAGAATTTTGATGATTTCTGGTACAAAAGAACGCTGCGAAAGCGAAAAAGACAAAACATATTTGAGAAGCGAACGCAGCTTTGGTGAATTCAGCCGTTCGTTTGTATTGCCTGAACATCTTGATTTATCGGCAGTTAAAGCAAATTATCACGATGGGGTGCTTGAAATAACAATTGCAAAGAAGCAACCTGAACCACCAAAAGAAATAGAAATTGCTATTAGTTAATCAACTATGTTCAACAAAAAAGGAGGGATTAGCTATGGCAATTGTAAAATTTGATCCATTCCGCGGATTTGAAACATTGGCTCGCAGAATGAACAGCTTGATGCAAGATTTTGACAAAGGATTTAACTTCGATTTCGGTGGTTTTTCGCCAAAAATCGATATTTCGGAAGATGAAAAGCACATTTATTTGCAGGCAGAAGTGCCAGGCATTTCCAAGGACGATATTAAAGTAACAATTACGGAAGATAATGTTCTGACAATCAAAGGCGAAAAGAAACGTGAGCAAAAAACTGAAGACAACAAGGATGGATATTCCTATATCCGAATTGAACGTAGCTTTGGTGAATTCTGCCGCTCGTTTATGTTGCCAGATAATGTAAAGAAAGATAGCATCAACGCAAAATTTGAAAACGGCGTGTTAAATGTAACACTTGAAAAGATTGAACCCGAGAAACCGAAAGAAATCGAAGTTAAAATTGACTAATAAATGCTGCGAGCCAGTAATCTTAGACACGGCAAATCGCCGTGTCTTTTATTTAATCAATATCGATTTCTTTTGCAGGTATTTTTATCAGTATTGCAATAGCAGAGAATAGCATTGTGTAGAGGGTTGCTGAAACACCATATTGAAGGAAAAATTGCCAGAAAGAAGTTTCTGCGGGTTTTAGATAGAAGAAAAAGTAAATGATATTGTGAATAAAGGCAGAAACGAGAACAACAAGAGTGAAACGCAAAGTATTTAGGTTAGATTTAATATTTCTTTCTTTGTGAAAAAAGCCAGCGACATAGGAAGCAACTAATTTAGCAAGAGCGTTAGTTCCAATTACATCACCGGAGATAACATCAAAAATCAGCCCTATGCCAAAGGCAAAGAATAATCCCACAAACTGCCCCTCGGCCAACGTAATCCAGACACATAGAATTAAGAGCAAATCCGGTGTAACGCTTTCAATAGCAATAATATCTATAAATAATAATTCAACGAGCATCAATAACAAAGCAAGAATGGCATAGACAATGTATCTTATCTGAATTTGTTTAAGGTAATATTTATTTTCAACTAATTTCATTATTTTCTTTGTCTATTTTTTGCTTTAATAGTTTCTTCGATTTTTTTGGTTAGTTCGACAATTTCTTCATCAACAATGTAATCAATTACGAAAACTTGCTCTAATGAGGCAAAGTTAGCATACGGTTCTACATAAATTTTATGAAAAAGCGAGCCATACTCTTTTTCGACTTTTGCAACTCTGCCAATAGGGATATTGTGGGGAAATTTCACGCTGTAATTTGATGTAACAATCATATCATTGGGATAAACTTCGAACGAAGTTGGGATATTATTGAGGACAAGGAAATTTCCACCTTCCCAATTTAAAATGCCATCAATTTGATTTCTAACAATTTTCGCAGAAACTTTAACGTGGCGGTTGTTAAGAGTTTCGACCAATGAATAGCTATTTGTAGTGGCAACGACTTCTCCAACAAGACCGGCATCGGTTCGGACAGCCATTCCTTCACGAATACCGTCGCGACTTCCTTTGTTGATAGTAACGTAGGAACGCATCTGGACGTTTGTTTTATTAACAACTTCTGCGGGGATAAGCTTTTCAGAAGATGTATCTTTGAGAGCAAGCATCGAACGAAGGCGATTATTTTCGATTAGAGCAGCTCTCATTTTAATTACTTCTGAGGATAATTGTAAATTTAAATCTCTAAGAGCTTGATTTTCGCTTCTTAGAGCAACGGGGTTTGGTACCCAGGAAAAAAACTTCTGAATATTACTTATCGAAGCAATGACAATAGCCCTGAATCCACTAATTTTGGATACTTCGCCTAATGAAATCAAAGATAAAGAAATTACGCAAAGCGCTGTAAATGTGATTAAGACTTTAAAACGCAATATTGTTTTAATAAGATCTTGCATTTACAAAACGATATTAATACCGAGTGCTTTTAATGAGAACAGAGCGGTAGTCGCTAAGATTTTCGAGTACTTTACCGGTGCCGCGGACAACTGCTGTAAGCGGGTCTTCTGCTATATGAACAGGCAGTTTGGTCTCTTCACGGATGCGTTCGTCCAGCCCTTTGAGCAAAGCACCACCGCCGCTAAGCATAATTCCACGGTCGTAAATATCGGCAGCTAATTCGGGTGGGGTTCGTTCCAAAAGACGAAGAACAGCATTGACAATTTCTTGAACTGCTTCGGAGAGAGCACCACGAATATCAGCTGAGGTAACTTCAATCATTCTTGGAACACCTGTGAGCAAATCGCGTCCTTTGACTTCAATTTCTAATTCTTCTTTTAAGGGAACGGCAGAACCAACAGAGCATTTGATTTGTTCGGCGGTGCGCTCGCCAATTAAGATGTTATGCTGACGGCGGAAATAGTTGACAATAGCAGCAGTCATTTCGTCGCCTGCAATTTTTATTGATTCGTCACTAACAATACCGGAAAGAGCAATAACGGCAATTTCAGTAGTACCGCCACCAATATCTACAATCATATTACCAACGGGTTCGTGAACGTTAAGTCCAATACCAATTGCGCTTGCCATAGGTTCGGCGATAAGATGAACTTCTTTTGCACCGGCGTGCTCGCAACTATCGCGGACAGCTCTTTTTTCTACTTCTGTAATTCCGCTGGGAACGCAGACGACAACTCTACGCGCAGGCTGCCAGGACATTGAAACTTTGCGGATAAATGCACGCAGCATACCTTCGGCAATTTCGAAATCGGCAATTGCGCCATCTTTCATAGGGCGAATAATCTTTATATCGCGGTGAGTTTTTCCAATCATTTGTTGAGCATCGTGTCCGATAGCGATAATATGCTTATCGGAGCGGTCGAAAGCTACAATTGAAGGTTCATTGAGAACAATACCTTTGCCTTTCACCCAGATAAGAGTGTTGGCAGTGCCTAAATCTATTGCAACATCATTCGAGAAAAAATTAGATAGTGCCATTATTTTGATTATATTAAATTCATACAATTTGTAAAATACAAAAATAAGCAAAATTATTTTACTTTTTTATTAAAGTTTATTGGGATAATAATTTTCAATTACAATTATTGTCAAGTAACTTCGATTATATAATTTTAAAAAGGAGCAATAATTATGAATTCGCAATTAAATAATGATAATCTAATTGAAATATTAAGAAATTGGCAAAAATTAGAAGATGCAGCAGTTGCAAACACAACTGAGATTATCAAAAATTCGCGAAATCCATTTATACAGATAATAATGGAAATAATACGTCAAGATTCAGTGATGCACAGGAGAATTCAGCAATTGATAATAGATAGCCTTGAAATGAAAGATTTTGCTATTGAACCTGACGAGATTGCATTACTATGGGAGAAGATAGAAGAACACGACGAGATGGAAAAAAAAGTAGTCAGAATTGCTGAAATTGCGAGAAATGAGACATCTTCGCCTGTTGTACGGTATTTGCTCGATTACTTGCTCGAAGATGAGAGAAAACACGATAATCTGCTAATTAAATTAGAGCACCTGAAAAAATAAGCAAGTATAAAAAAAGTGAAGCTGCCCGTAAGCACGAGCAGCTTCTTTAATTTTTATTCGGACGGGGGGAATCTCCGAATTTTATAAGCGTGACAAGTTTTTGTCTTGTTTTATTCTACCAACACGAGCAAGGTAATATTTTGTCTCAGCGTCGGTAGGAGATTTGTCTGCATCTACAACAAGATAAACATTCTCGTTGTAAGGGAAGTTAGAAATTGATTTCAGCTTTTCATAAATTTCTTGAAAATTCTCTGAAGAATCAATTTTCGCGATAATATCTACGGGAATGCAAGCCGGTTCGTTAAGCAATGAATATGCGTAATAATATTTTGTATTCATTTTGCCGGCAATGTTGTGCTTTCCACGCAGAAAACCTTCAATTTTTACTTTTGCAAGTCCCAATCCATCGATTTCTTTTGCAGAGGCGTAGGATAAATCCAACAACCTACGCTGGATGTGAGGACCGCGGTCGTTAATTCTCACCAGAGTTGATTTGCCATTTGCAAGGTTTGTAACCTTCAAAATTGTGCCAAATGGCAATTTTCGGTGAGCGGCAGTGTTTCCGAACATATCAAAACGCTCGCCTGATGAGGTGCGTCTTTTGTGAAATTTGTGAGCATAATGCGACGAAATTCCACTTGTCGAAAACAGATAGAGAGCATTTAAGTTTGTTTTTGTAATTATTTCTCTGTAATCATCATCATTTTTTTCAACATTTTGTCTTTTTACTTCATCATCGATTTCGATTATATTCCCTTGCGCAACACCCAAAAATTGTATTGAAACCAGTGCGATTAAAGGAATTAAAAGCCACAGAACGCTATAACGGCTTTTGAAAAATTTAGAATAACCCATTGGAGTTTTTCACTCCTATTTTTTGAAACATACCTTTCTTAGAAGCGTTTTAGCTTCTAAAACTTCCTCCCTAATTAATCCTCTATTTGTTTAACATAATATTTAAAGTTTTGCAAATTTCGAAAAAAATATAACGATATATTTTTTTATTAATTGTAAAAAAATGTGAAAAATTAAATTTTAAAGACTTATGTTAAAACTAACCCTTGAAAATTATTATATATTGTATGTTTTAAGAAAATGAAAAAATGATTAAAAAAATCTCATTTTTTGTTTTTTGATAAATATTGAGGGTTTAATTGATAAGAGATTTTTAATTATTGCAATTGATTATTATTTATCAATTGAATATTAATACTGTTTTATAACCTTCGGAAGGGTTCTTTTGCCTTCCGAAGGTATAAAACATATTCAACATAGATAGTATTTTAAAGAAAAGTCTTGTATTTATTTTACCATTTTTTGGTGAAGTGGGAATTTAGAGGTGAACTGGCGAACTTCTTCTGCCACCTGCTTATGTAATTTCTCATCGTCTATATTTGAAAGGACTTTGTCTATTAATTCAGCAACGTATCTGAAATCATCTTCTTTAAATCCACGAGTAGTAAGCGCTGGTGTGCCAAGGCGAATACCGGAAGTAATAAGAGGTGATTTATCATCGAATGGGACGGAGTTTTTGTTGCAGGTGATGCCGGCTTCGTCGAGGGCGAGTTGAGCTTGCTTGCCTGTAAGTCCCTTATTGCGTAAATCTACAAGCATAAGGTGGTTGTCGGTTCCGCCGCTCACTAAATTGTAGCCACGTTTTGTTAATTCTTCTGCGAAGACTTTGGCATTTTTCAGAACTTGTTGAATATATAGGTCGAATTCTTCGGTCAAGCACTCGCCGAAAGCAACTGCTTTGGCGGCAATTACGTGCATAAGTGGACCGCCCTGAACTCCTGGCATAACCCACGAATCGATGATTTCGCTCATCATTTTTGTTCGACCGGATTTAGGGGCAACAATACCGAAAGGATTTTCGAAATCTTTGCCCATCATAATCAAACCACCACGAGGACCACGAAGAGTTTTGTGAGTGGTAGAGGCAACCACGTGGCAATGTGGAATTGGGCTTGTTAGATAGCCTTTGGCGATAATTCCGGCGGGGTGAGCAATATCAGCAAATAGGAAAGCACCCACCATATCTGCGATTTCGCGGAATTTTTTGAAATCGATGTCGCGCGGGTAAGCAGAAGCGCCGACTGTGATTAATCTTGGTTTGTGCTGACGTGCAAGGCTTTCGACCTTGTCGTAGTCGATACGACCGGTTTTTTCATCAACTTCGTAAGGAACAAAATTGAAGAAGCGACCGGAAAAATTAACAGGCGAGCCGTGTGTAAGATGTCCGCCGTGAGCAAGGCTAAGCCCCATAACTGTATCGCCCGGCTTAATAAATGAGTAGTAGACAGCCATATTTGCATTGGAACCGCTGTGCGGCTGAACATTTGCGTATTCAGCACCGAACAATTTTTTTAGCCGGTCGCGTGCAATATTTTCGGCAACATCTACCCATTCGCAACCGCCATAGTAGCGATTTCCAGGATAACCTTCGGCATATTTATTGGTGAGGACAGAACCCTGAGCTTGCATCACTGCATCAGAGACGAAATTTTCGCTGGCAATAAGCTCTAATTTTTCTGATTGACGCTGATACTCATTTTTTAGAGCTTCCCAAAGTTCTAAATCTTGTTGTTTGACTATATCGTACATTTCAAACCCTTTTTTATTTTGTAAAAATAAAATTTTGTAAAATTAATAAATATTATTTGAAATTTGAATTTATTTATTCAATAAATTATTCAATAAATTGTGTTCGTCGATTAAATCTCGGCATTTGAGTTCATCTTTCTCAATTTGGTAAGAGAGTTCATCAATGTTCTTGAATTTTTTTTCTTCTCTAATGAAATAATGGAAATTAACAGCAATTTCTCTATCGTATAAATCATCTGAAAAATCGAAAAAATGAACTTCGAGAGTAGGTTTTGTATCTACTGTAACGGTTGGTCGGGTGCCAATATTTGCCATACCGAAAAGTTTCTTGCCGTCGATTTCGGTAGAAACTAAGTACACACCGTCGCCGGGAAGCAATTTGTAGGCATCATAGGGCTTGATATTTGCCGTAGGGTAGCCGATTGTTGCTCCACGCCCGTTGCCGTGGACAACTTTACCGCGAACGATGTAGGGATAGCCAAGGAATTTGATTGCAGTAGCAACGCCGGCTTCGAGCAATAAATGGCGAATTTTTGTGCTTGAAACGACAATATCATCTTCGACGTAATCTTCAACTTTTTCTATTTCAAAATCATATTTTTGAGAATATTCCAGCAAAAGTTCGTAAGAACCCTGACGGTTGCGTCCGAAGAAGTGTTCGCGACCCATCAAAAATTTCTTCAAGCCAATTTTGTCGACTAAATAGTTTTTTATGAATTCTTCGGGTGAAGTTTGAGAAAATTCATAAGTAAAGTGAATAATGAAAACGTTTTCAACACCGAACTTTTGGAATAAATCTAATCGCTCTTTGATTGAGGTCAATAATTGTATTTTGGGTTTATCCGGATTTTGGAGAACAATGCGTGGATGGGGGTCCATAGTAATGATAAGAGGTCTTAAATTGTCTTGACGAGCAATTTCGTTCAGCCTATTAATAATTTTTTGATGTCCTTTGTGAACTCCATCGAAAGTTCCGAGGGAAACAATTGTGTCGCGATTATATTCGATTTCGCTAATATCTCGATAAATATTCATAATTTACCTGAATTTACTAAATTAACAACATCACAGATTTTCAATGCTTTTTCGACATCAAAATCGCCGATTTTTGTTCGGCGAAGGCTCGACAGATATGCTCCGCATCCAATTTCACGTCCCAGGTCGCGAGCCAGAGAACGTATATATGTTCCTTTGGAACAAGATATTTTCAATTTAACAAAAGGATTTGAAAAATTCAAGATTTCAATTGAATATACATTAACTTTGGATGGAGAAATATCAACTGATTTATTTTTACGAGCGAGTTCGTATAATTTTTTCCCTTGCACTTTTTTAGCGGAGTAGATTGGTGGCAACTGCAAAATTTCGCCAAGGAACAATTTCGATTTTTCAGCAATTAACTGTTCAGTGAGGAATGATGTATCTTGAAGGTTTTCTTCGGGAGCTTCTGCGTCGTCGGTGCGAGTTGTGGCACCGAATTTTACTTCGGCAATATATTCTTTAGGTTGGTTCTGAAATTGTTCGATTGTCTTGGTTGCTTTGCCAAGGCAAAGAATAAGCAAGCCGGTTGCGAGTGGGTCGAGAGTGCCTGCGTGGCCAATTTTTTTTATTTTAAGCAAATTTCTGATTTTAGCGACAACATCGAAGGAAGTCCAGCCGTTTTCTTTATCAATCAAAATGGTTGCACCGTCAGTATTAGCAAGGTGCAACCACAAAGAAAAGTCGTTTATGTTAGTATTATCAAGGAGCATAGAATGACTATTGGTTTTCTTTTAATTTTGCATCTTCTTCTTTTGCTTTATTAAGAAGTTGCTGAATATGCTCCATCTGGTCGATTGTATCGTCTAAGAAGAATTTCAAATCGGGAATAGTTTTAAGTCGAACACTACGAGCGACAATACCACGAAGCTCGTATTTTTCTTCTTCGAGCATTTGAAGAAATCTGGCAGGGGAAATTTTGCCACCATAAATGCTGATATACACCTTTGCAAGGGTTAAATCGGGAGAAAATCTAACAGTGGTAACAGTAGCAATACCAGCGTTTTGCTCACGTGCAAAATCACTAATAGGTTGAGACAACGCTCTTTTTACAATACTTGCTACTTTTTCGGCTCTTATAGACATAATAAACTTTTCTAAATAATTAATTATAAATTACGACGAATTTCAACTAATTTATATCCTTGAATGATATCGCCTTCCTGAATATCGTTAAAGCCATCAAGCTGAATACCGCATTCATAAGAGGTATCAACTTCTTTTACGTCATCTTTATTACGTTTGAGCGAGGCGATAGTACCGTTGAAGATTGGTAGTCCATTTCTGAGAACTTTCACACGGTCGTTTCTGCTGATTTTACCGCTTAACACGTAGCAACCCGCGATAGTGCCAATACGGCTAATTTTGAAAATTCTTCTAACTTCCACTTCCGCAGTAACTTCTTCTTTAATTTCAGGTTTGAGCAAGCCTTCGAGAGCCATTTGCACTTCATTGATGCAATCGTAGATAATATTATAAAGTCTAATATCAATTTTTTCGTTGTCGGCTAAGCGTCTTGCGGCAGACGAAGGCGACACATTAAATCCGATGATGATTGCCTGCGATGCAGCAGCGAGCATAACATCGGATTCGGAAATTTCGCCAACGCCCTGATGCAAAATATTAACGCGTACTTCGTCAGTGGAGAGTTTGAGAAGCGAATCGCTGATTGCTTCAACTGAACCACCGACATCACCTTTGATGATAAGGTTAAGTTCCTGAACACTTCCTAACTTGATGCGAGATGAAATTTCATCAAGCGAGAGGTGACGGACGCGTCTCATTTCTTGCTCACGTTTTAGTTGCTTGCGTTCGTTAGAGATGCTTCGGGCTTCGGCTTCGCTATCGACAACGAAGAAATTATCGCCAGCTTCGGGCAATCCATCGAACCCCATCACACGAACAGGCACAGCAGGAGTTGCAACATCCATTTTGTTGCCGCGTTCATCTTGCATAGCGCGGACACGCCCGTGGTGAATACCTGAAACAAACGGGTCGCCAATTTTCAGTGTTCCTTTTTGAACAATGATTGTAGCAACGGGACCAAGCCCTTTACTAACATTTGATTCGATTACGACGCCTTTGGCTTTTCTATTAGGATTAGCTTTCAGGTCTAAAATATCAGCTTCGAGAAGGATTTTTTCGAGTAG
>JAKIZO010000035.1 GCA_022707965.1 Bacteroidota bacterium | reverse complement strand
GGTTCTACTACCTTGAATCCAACACTTCCAGCATTGGATTTGCGCACACGTATTTATGGTGTCGGTCCAAATAGCACAATTACATTTAGACCAGCTCCAAATAGAGCAGGAAGCCGTGCAAGTGTTCGCGTTAATCTTATTACTAATTCTGGTATTGGTATTCAATTCGTACAAGCCGATAATTCAACAAATCCGAATGCTTCAATTAATATTCTTGTTGAATCTCATATGAAAAGACTATATGCTCAAAATTATGGCTACATTATCTTTGATGGAGGTAATAATAAATCATTGCTATTTACTCTGCAAACAAGCGTGCCTCAAAGAATAGTCTTCTATATGCAAAACTCAATGAATATTACCGTCAAAAACTGTATCATTACTGACGGATTAAATCAACCACCAAGCTTTACCTGCCAATTGCCTAACAATATTTTAAGTGGTACAGAATTTAGATTTGATAATGAATTCGACCCTGGTGTTTATTCATACTCTGCTGCAATAACTTTGCGTTCTATTCCACCAGTTGAACAAAAATATCAGTTCAATTATTATAATTTAGATACAATAACTACTAACAATATCCAGATTTTGAACAATGAAATTAGCAATTTTGCTTATGGTATTGTTTCCAATGGTATAGGTATGCTGCTTAGAAATGGCTTTATGACAAACTATTATAATAGAAACAATATCTACCGTGGGAATTTGATCACTGATGTCTCAACAATGGGTATTTTCCTTGGATTTGAAAAGAATTCAATAGTCGAACGTAACAGAATTCATAATGTTACTGGTACTTGTGGAAATGTCGCAGCTGGGATTTCCCTTGGGAATCAAGTAAAGACTAACTACCTTGAATATTCAAATACTGGCATTTACATAAGTGGCAATGAAATTAGTAATGTTGTTCATCAAAATGAATCTTATGGTATAAGGGTATTCCAGGTCCGCCTTGAAATGATTGATATTGCCGGTCAAACTAAGATATTCCCTGATGCAGATGAAAACATTATTACAATAAACAATCTTATATGGGGTATTAATGGAACTAATGAAGCTACCGATAAATATGGTATTCGTTACTATACTAAGCGTGGTGCTTCATTCGACCAACCTTTCCACAACAGATACTTTACAATGAACGATAGAATTGTAAATAACACTGTTGTTGTTAGTAATGATGATTTCGTTAATACGGGCGTGGTTGCAGGTATTGCTATTCAACACGCTCGCAATACTTTTATGTACAACAATGCAATAGGTGTATTAGATTCCAGTTTGGGCAATAATCAATTCGCTGCTGCTGTTATTTATCAGGGTATGCTTCCTAATGAAGCTGGTTCAAGCTTCAATAGAAATGCTTTCTGGGTTGGCAAACCCGGCGAAACACCTATTTATAGATTTATCCAGATTACTGATTCAAGCACTATTCTCGAATACGGACATAAAAATAACTTTTTGCAACTTTCTCAGTGGTATTATTGGACAGGGCAAGATTTGCAATCAGTAGTAGGTGATTTCTTTGAAGATATGATGGTTGTAAACACAATTCCTCCACAATTAAGAGTTAAAACTAATCCTACACCTATCGGCTCAATCCTTAACAACCGTGGCGAACGCCTACCAGAAGTTGTCGACGATATCGACGGACGTCCTCGTGGTGTTGCAAATCAGCGTTATGATATTGGTGCTATTGAATTTGACGGTCGACTTTACAATAACGATATGGAAGTAATGTTGATTACTTCTCCTGCTTCTTACAAGGAATACTACGGTCCATTTGCCGATGCTGAATATATTATGACAGAAGCACCTGTTACAGTTAAAGCAAGAATCCGCAATAGCGGCAGCAACCAATTGACAAATGCAAACCTGAAAATTCAGATTTATCGTGAAACACCAGCTGCTTATGATAGCACTCAGTTTGTCGGTGTACTCGAAAAAACTAAAGTTATTCCTGTTACTATTACTTCAACTGATGACTTCGAAGCTGATTTCTTATTAGCAGACGAAAATGGTTTAGGCGACGACTGGATTCCTCAAACCTATGCTGATTTACGTGGTATGGGATACACTATTCCACCTCAGTTCAAAACTATGCAACCTAATGTTACTCCAAGATATAGAATGGTGCTTTCAGTAGACAATGCTTCTGATGAAGTTATTTCTAACAATGTATTCACTAAATACGTCCGTTTCTATTTGAAACGCTCTTCATTAAGTATTTTGCTTTCTGTTGAAAATAGTCACATCGATATCGATACTCTTGATGCAAATGGCAATATCATCCCACGTCCTGATATGACTAACCTTGACCAAATTGCAGGTAGATTAAATTATGATACCCTTGTTACTGCTTTCAAACGTATGGGATTTGTTGCTGATTACACTCTTGAAGTGCCTCGCTACGATATTGATATTTTCGAACGTAATGCCTGGGAACCAAAAGCAGTTGATTATTCAATGTATCGCACCCTAATTTGGTCTGATGGTGATGATAAACCTCTTACCCGTTATCAAACATTTGATTGGCAAAAATTCTTAGCATTAGGTCAAATCGGCAGCAAACGCAACGTTATTGTTGCAAGTCAGGAATTTATTCGTGAAAACCAGGATATTTATCCATTCATCAACTATGAATTTAGAGCTCGTTATTCTACACGAAACAATACAAACTTGCCTTACAATATAACTGAACTTCCTACTCAAAGATTGGTAGGACTTGCTATGGCAAGAGATTTAGAAACAAAAGTTCTCACAACAGGCTGGGTTAACAATAACGTAACCCCTGCTGTCAGCGATTTACCACCTGCAACTGTGTATCACGATATTTTCTATGTCAATGATGGATTTTCACGAATTTCCTACTATGCTAAGCATCCTACTAATGTCGTTCAATCTCAAAAAATCATTGGTATCGCTACTACTACTTTGAGCAAAAACATCCTCTACTACGGTTTAGATTGGCGCCATTTCGGTGATGCTGAATTTATCGTTCGCGCTGCTACAGACTTCTTGACTGATAACGAAGGCTATATTATTCCAATCGAATTGCTCTCTTTCGATGCTAATCCTGTTGGAAAACGTGTTGAACTACTCTGGACAACTGCAAGCGAACAAAATGCATCTCGTTTCGATATTGAACGTGCTGTGGTTAATGACAATGTGAAAAGTGCCTTTGTTAAAATTGATGAAGTACGTGCAAACGGTAATAGCAGCACACTCAAAGAGTATTCAGCTTCCGATAGAAACGTCGAATTTGGTGCTACCTATGCTTATCGTCTAAAAATGATTGATATGAACGGTGAATTTAAGTATAGCGATGAGAAAATTGTAACTCTTGCAGGCGACGACTTATTCACAATTAGTGAGGTTTCTCCAAATCCTGCAACTAATGATGCTTCAATTGAATTCACTCTTTTGCAGGATGCAAAGGTCTCAATTGAAATTTATGATGCTGCTGGTAAGTTAGTTAATTTAGTTTCAGATAAAGTCCATAATTCGGGCTTGAATGTAGTCAAATTCGATACGAAATCGCTTGTTAGTGGCTCTTATAAACTTGTCGTTAAAGTAAATAATACTGTTTTTGTTAAGAACTTCGCTGTTGTCAAATAACGTTTTCATTCTATTATTAATAATGGCTGCCTTTCACAAAAAGACAGCCATTTTTTTTGATTATTAAGAATTAGTTTTATATCTTACAGTTTTGTTAAAATAGTAAATGAGTATAATGAAGTTCAAATTGAATTTTGCAAATGTATTTAACAAATCACTTGATATTATTGAAATTGTTGGCAATAAATTACCCCATCCTGCAACAATTTTCGGTCTGCTTGCTCTATCGGTAGCTATTATTTCTTTCTTCGGCGATTTATTCAATTGGCAGGCAGTTCATCCATCAGATGGTTCAGTAATTACAGTTAATAATCTTATTAGTGCTGATGGTTTTCGCTGGATTTGGACAAATATCGTATATAATTTTGTTAATTTCCCACCGCTCGGGTACGTTCTTGCAGTTATGGTAGGTGTTGGAGTTGCAGAAGGCGCCGGCTTATTCAACGCTTTGATTAAAGCGCTTGTTATTCATACCCCCAAAAAAATCATTACCGCATCTATTATTTTTACTGGTATTCTATCTCATCTGGCTTCCGAAGCTGGTTATGTAATTTTAATTCCCCTCGGTGCCTTAATTTTTCATACATTAGGTCGCCATCCAATGGCTGGTCTTGCTGCTGCCTTCTGTGGTGTTAGTGGTGGCTTCGGTGCAAACTTATTAATCGGTTCAGTTGACCCAATTTTAGCTGGACTTTCTCAATCTGCAGCTCAAATTGTTGACAAAAGTATATATGTCAATGCTGCAGTTAATTTATATTTTATGTTCTTCTCTTGCTTTGTGGTCTTTATTGTTGGAACTTTTGTTACTGAAAAAATTGTTGAGCCTCGTCTTGGGAAATACAATGGTAATGCTGAAAAAATTCCTATCGAAGATATTACCCCTACTGAGAAAAAAGGACTTGTTGCTTCTCTAATTGCTTTTGTAC
This sequence comes from Bacteroidota bacterium, assembly GCA_022707965.1. Classification (GTDB taxonomy): domain Bacteria; phylum Bacteroidota; class Ignavibacteria; order Kapaibacteriales; family UBA2268; genus JAKIZO01. The sequence continues at coordinate 14,375 of JAKIZO010000035.1, read as the reverse complement.
TGGTTATTGCACTTATACTATTAATGGTGTTCCCTGAATGGGGAATTCTCAGAAATCCAAAGACTGGTGATATTCTTCATTCTCCATTCTTTGATGGTATTATCATTGGCATTTTAATCCTGTTTCTGATTCCTGGCTTTGTTTATGGATTAACTGTCGGCACCATTAAAAACGACAAAGATTTTATGAAACACATTACAAAGTCAATGAGCACTCTGGCTTCATATATTGTTCTTGTCTTTTTCGCTGCTCAATTTGTTTACTTTTTCAGATATAGCAATGTTGGACTTATTTTTGCAATTTCAGGTGCTGATTTCCTCTCGCACGTTGGGCTTACTGGTATTCCTTTAATTGTTGCCTTTGTCATTCTCTCGGCATTTATTAATATGTTTATGGGCAGTGCATCTGCAAAATGGGCAATAATGGCTCCTGTGTTTGTTCCGATGTTTATGTTTCTTGGGTATCATCCCGCCCTTACTCAGGCTGCCTTCCGTATTGGTGATTCAGTTACAAATCTGATTACTCCAATGATGAGCTACTTCGCTCTGATTGTTGCTTTTGCTCAAAAGTACGACGAAAACTATGGTATGGGAACTATTATTTCAACTATGCTACCATACACTTTCTTTTTAACAATATTTTGGACATTATTATTAATTGTATGGATGTTGCTTGGTCTGCCACTCGGACCAGGTGGTCCTTTGTATCTATAAATTTGAAGGTATAAAATGAATAGAGTATTGATTACTGGTGGTGCTGGATTCTTAGGTTCGCATTTATGTGATAAGTTTATTTCAGAAGGTTTCGAAGTTATATGTATGGATAACTTTATTACAGGCTCTCCCGATAATATAGCACACTTATTTGGAAATAGTAAATTTCAGTTTATTCATCACGACGTTACAAATTATGTTTACGTCGAGGGAAAAGTAGATTTTGTGCTTCATTTTGCTTCACCTGCATCGCCACTTGATTATTTAAAATTGCCAATTCAAACACTCAAAGTTGGCTCGCTTGGCACTCACAAAACACTTGGGCTGGCATTGGCAAAAAAAGCTACTTTCCTTTTGGCAAGCACAAGCGAAGTTTACGGCGACCCACTTGTTCATCCACAAAGCGAAGATTACTGGGGCAACGTCAATCCTATTGGTGTCCGTGGTGTTTATGATGAAGCAAAACGTTTTGCCGAAGCTATGACTATGGCTTATCACCGTTATCATAATCTGGACACTCGTATTGTCAGGATTTTCAACACTTTCGGTCCAAGAATGAGACTTTGCGATGGTAGAGCAATACCTGCCTTTATTACTCAAGCTTTAAACAATGAACCTATAACTGTGTTCGGCGATGGATTGCAAACTCGTTCAGTTTGTTATGTCTCCGATTTGATTGATGGAATTTACAAACTTCTGCTTTCCAACGAAAACGAACCTGTTAATATTGGTAATCCTGACGAAATAACAATTTTTGATTTAGCGAAAGAAATTATAGAACTTACTGGTTCTAAAAGCCAAATTGTTTTTAAAGATTTACCCGAAGACGACCCCAAAGTAAGACAACCTGATATTCAAAAAGCACGTTCCATACTTGGCTGGGAACCAAAGGTTTCTCGCCGTGAAGGTTTGATTAGCACTATCGAAGACTTTAAAAGGCGACTTAAAATGTAACATTATCCAAAATTCAAACGTATATAACAATATGTTTAACATAAATTGAATGATTATGCAAGATTATCCAAGAAGAGATTTTTTAAAGCATTGTGGGATTGGTTTAGGAGTTGTTATGACATCAAATTTATGGTTAAATGAACTACTTGCTAATCCTACAAAGGCAGTAGGGGAGACCCTTCTTTCGAATTACTTCGGTTTTACAAAAGAGCAGCTTAAAAAATTGCTCGAAATTGGCTTATCCAGAGGTGGCGAATTCGCTGAATTATACTTTGAATACCGTATTTCTAACAACCTGACTTACGAAGAAGATATTGTGAAATCTGCTTCCGAAAATATTATGCTTGGTGTTGGAACACGTGTTATCAAAGGGAATAAATTCGGCTATGGTTACACAAGCGACCTAAGCTTCGATAAAATTAAAGAAGCATTCCTCGCTGCTGCAGCGATTGCTGATTCCTCTAATGGTAACAAAGTTGCAAATCTCAACGAAAAGAAAGTTCCAAATCAATTTTATTCAATGCAGCAACCCGTTAGTCTTGCTTCGTTGGAACCTAAAATTGATTTGATTCGCCGTGGTTATCATTCTGCAAAAGCTTACGATTCTAAAATCACTCGTGTTACTTCATCAATCGCTGACGAAATGCAGTATATCCTGATTGTAAACAGCGAAGGCTTGATTGTTTCTGATGTCCGTCCTCAGGTTCGCCTCGTAGTCAGTGCAACAGCAGAAGATGGTAACGTAAGAAACACAGGTCGTGGAAATGCAGGCGGTCGTGTAGGACTTGATTTCTACGAAAAAATCATAACTCCCGAGCAAATTGGTTATCAGGCGGCAGAAGAAGCAGTAATTCTACTGAAAGCAAAAGATGCTCCTCCTGGTGAAATGCATGTTGTTCTCAGCAAAGATGAATCAGGTGTTATGATTCACGAAGCGGTTGGGCACCCTCTCGAAGCCGATGGTGCCTGGAAAAAAACTTCGATAATGTGGGATAAATTAGGGCAATTAGTTGCTAATCCTATCGTTACAATTTATGATGATGCTACCATAAAAGACCTTCGTGGAACCCTCAATATTGATGATGAAGGTGTTGTTTGCGATAACGTGATGTTAATTGAGAAAGGAAAATTAGTCGGCTTCTTAAACGATAAACTTTCTGCAAAAATACTCAATCACAAAGAAAACGGTCACGGGCGTCGCCAATCTTATATGCATCCACCTATCCCAAGAATGAACAATACTGTTCTTGCAAAAGGCGATACTCCACCCGAAGAAATCATTCAAAGCGTTAAGAAAGGATTTTATGCCGTTACTTATCAGGGTGGTATGGTATCAGGCACAGGTAAATTTACTTTTTCTGTAAATTTAGGGTATATGATTGAAAATGGCCGCCTCACCTATCCTGTTAAAAATGCCACTTTGATTGGAACAAATATTGATATTTTAAAGGAAATTGATATGGTCGGCAATGATATGGGATTTTTCCTTGGCACTTGCGGAAAGGACGGACAATCTGTTCCTGTTACTTGTGGAACTCCAACATTAAGAATTAACAGAATGACAGTAGGAGGTGTAGCATAATGAAAACTGATTATAAAAAACTCGCCGAGCAAATAGTCGAAAAATCAATAAAAAAAGGTGCTACCGAAGCGCAATGTAGCATCTACGACGGAGTGCGTTTCTCTGTTGATGTGCGCGAAGGAGAAGTTGAACAGCTCATTTCTGCTGGTTCCACTTCGCTTTCTTTGAAAATTATCGTCGATAATAAAGTAGCAACTGCATCTACTTCTGACTTATCTTCAAAAACTATCGATGATTTAATTGAAAACTCTATCAAGAAAGCTAAATACTTGTCGAAAGATGAATTCGCAGCACTTCCCGATTTAGAAAAAATTGATTTCAATATCGAAAGTTTGAAATTATATGATGATTCTGCTGAAAAAGTATCTCCATCAGAAAAAACAAAACTTGCAATTGAATTAGAAAAAATCTGTACTTCAAACAAGCAAATCACGCGTTCAACCGGCGCCGGTTTTAGTAATTCTTATGGAACTACTTATCTTGCAAATAGCAAAGGTTTTTCTAATTCATATAAAAGTTCCAGCTGCTACGTCGGTGTTGGTCTGCAAGCAGGCGAGGGAGACAATTTATACGAAGATGGCTATTATGATTCCTCTCGTTCATTCAAACAACTATTGCCCATTGACGAAATTGCCAAAAAAGCAATTGAACGAACAACAAGAATGATAGGTGCAAGAAAAATCCATACTCAAAATGTACCTGTTGTCTTGGAACCTGAAATGTCTGCTCAGATGCTTCTTGGCTTCCTTGTAGAATGTTTATCAGGTTCTAATATCTATATGAAGCGAAGCTTTCTTGCAGGTAAAATCGGCGAAACAATTTCCAGCAATTTGGTTACTCTTATTGACGATCCTCTTATCCCTGGTGGAAGAGGAAGCGTTCCATTCGACCGTGACGGAGTTCCTGCTCGTAGAAAATCTATCATCGAGAATGGCGTTTTGAAATCTTACTTTTTAGATAATTACTCTGCTAAAAAATTAGGTGTGAAGCCTAATGGTCCCGGTCCAACTAATTTGTCTCTTTTACCTGGAACAAAATCGCAGCAAGAAATAATTCGTTCTGTGGATAAAGGTTTATTGCTCTGTTCTACAATTGGTCAGGGAACTGTTCCAACTTCTGGCGACTTATCAAAAGGTGCTTATGGTATCTGGATAGAGAATGGTCAGCTAACTTATCCCGTAAATGAAATTACAATTTCCGGTAATTTGGGTACAATTCTTAAAAATATTGAAATGATTGGCAACGACCCCGATCCACGCTCCTCTTTCTCAGCTCCTACTTTACTAATTAGTGAAATGACAATCTCCGGCATCTAAATGAGAAATAACTGTTTCCAATAATTCTGTCTATGACCTTCGGAAGGGTTCAAACCTTCCGAAGGTTTTACATATTAATTGTGATGATTAATCGCGTCATATCTCAAAAAGTAAAGAAATAATAAAGGCTGGCCTTTTTTAGGACAGCCTATTTTTCAGATATACGATACTTTATTATTTGTTTCTTAATGGATTAAAAGTGTGAATAGAATGATACGGCTCCTGTTGTGGAGTTGGAGAAATATCCTGTCCGAAATTGAATAAATCAGGCGAATATTTATTTTTCAACTTATCTTGTAATGCAATAAGTCCTTTTATAACTGCTTCGGGACGTGGTGGGCAACCTGAAACATAAATATCAACAGGGAGAAACTGATCGATGCCTTGTACAACTGAATATGAACGAAACATTCCACCTGTTGACGCACAAACACCCATAGACATCACCCATTTTGGGTCAGGCATCTGGTCGTAGATCTTTCGAACAACCCACGCCATTTTGTAGGTAACTGTTCCCGCAACAATAAGAAAATCTGATTGACGTGGCGTCATACGAAATACCTCAGACCCAAACCGAGCTACATCGAAGCGAGACGAAGCAAAAGCCATCATCTCAATAGCACAACAAGAAATTCCCAGTGGCATTGGCCACAGCGAATTCTTTTGTGCCCATTTAATTACTTCACCAACGGTTGTAGTTAAAAAACCATCGCGTCCCAATATATTTTCTAATCCCATTCGAAGCCTCCTTTTTTGAGTTCATAAAAATAACCTGCAAGCAGAACTACAATGAAAATCATCATCGCAATGAAAGCACCTATACCTAATTCACTCAATTGCACAGCCCAGGGATACATAAACACAACTTCCACATCAAAAACGATAAAACTTACTGCCACCATATAAAATTTAACTGAAAAGCGTTCTCTTGCAGTTCCATAAGGCAACATACCGCTTTCATAAGTAGTTCCTTTTCCATAAGTGGTGCGTCTTGCTCCCAGCCATTCAGAAAGTAACATAAAAGCCAAAGCAACAATAAATCCAAATACAATCATCAAAATCAGCGGTATATATTCAATAGGCATAACTATTCCCCAAATATTCAAAAAACATAATATTTAACGTATCAAAAATATTAATATTTTTAAATAAAAAAGGCTGTTCAGCGAACAGCCCGTTGATTGGGAGGGAGTTATCCTTTTCAGGAATTAGCGTTTCAGCTGATTTACCTCAGCCAAAAGTGTATCACTCACAGTTATAGTTCTCGATGCAGCTTCAAATGCTCTTTGCGTTGTAATCAATCGAGTAAATTCAACTGTCATATCAACGTTAGATTGCTCCAACGAATACCCAATTATTGATGTTGAGCTGAAAATATCATTTGCTGTCCCAATTATTGGGTCCCCACTATTTGGAGAAACTGAAAAGAAGTTATCCCCCGTGCGAACAAGTCCTTCTTGATTAGTAAATCTTGCTAAAAGCACCTGTCCGAGCAGTTCTGTTTTCCCATTAGTGAATGAACCCCAAATTTTGCCGTCTCGCCCTACCGAGAGTGTCAGTAAATCGCCAGAAGTGTATCCATCTTGCGTTTTGAAAGATGCAGTATTTGCTCCTGCAAATTGAGTAATACCACTCATTAGATTATTCGGGTCAGCAAGTTGTATTGTCATTGCTGTTGGAGTAGTAGCAAATACGTTATTACCAATTGCGGTATTTAAATCAGCATAGTTAATCAGAACGTTTGTAGGCGTGTTAAGTGTTCCATCAGCATTAAATTGAATAGTTGTGGCATTTGTGTTTACAGCCTGACCATCAATTGTTGCGGCCAGAGCATATTCATTTGGATTTGCCGTTTTTGTAAATGTAAATGTTAAATTATGCACTCCACCGATATTATCATATACGTTAATACTTGTGCTTCGAGTATCGCCCGTAGCCATCCCTGCGTTCAAGTTCCCAAAAAAGCTTATATTTTGAGTTTGGCGTGGGGGAGAAGTAATATCTGGTGGAATTACTAAATTATTCTTTGTAGCACTTAATCGGTTACTTCCATCAGCGTTTTTGATAATTACTCCATTTGTTGTTTTATCAACGTTATACCCTTGTAGAAAAGCACCAGTGGCTGTATCTATTAAGTTTCCATCTCTATCCTGTGAAATATTCCCAGCTCTTGAATATAGTTCTCTTCCATTCATATTGTAAATGAAAAACCCATCGCCTTGAACTGCCATATCAAGTGCTCTTTCAGAAGATTCAATTACACCTTGTGCCATATTTTGAGTTATACTTGATAAGCGAACTCCATTCCCAAATTGATGTGGATTCAATCCTCCATTCCCACGGCTTCCTTGAACGTTCGGAGCTACTCCATGAGTATAAACTTGATAAAACTGGTCACTGAAATTTGCACGATTGGATTTATATCCTATGGTATTTGCATTTGCAAGATTATTAGATATAACATCCATTCTTTGTTGGTGCGCACGCAATGAACTTGCACCAGTTGCCAATGAACGAGAAAGACCCATAAAAAACCCTCCTTGGTTATTAATTTGTCCATAAAATTCTGCGATTTTCTCGGTCATTCAAAAATCGCTGGGGTCTCCTTGCTGCGAAGCTTGGTCCAACCCCTTTTGATTAAGCAAAAACTGCTGAATCAATATTTGTTATTACGTTATCTTCCATTTGTCCCTTTTGCATCATTGTAACAACAGTTCTATTCTGAACGCTGACAATGAATGCTTTGTCGTCAAGCATAATTAATGAATCCCTTGCGCCTTTAGCAGCGGCTTTATCTACTGCATTTTCTAATCTCACTATCTCGCTTGCGGTAATATCTATATTTTTACTTATCAGACGAGATTTTGCGTGTCCCGAAAATTTAAGATTACTTATCTCATTTTCTAATAACTCTTCAAATAGGGACTTTGTTTTTACAGTAGGTTTTGCCGCAGGACTACGAAGGGCATCAACGCCTCCTATCGGTACAAATGGAAGATTCACTCCCTCAAGTTCTGCCATTGCAAAACTCCATTATTATTTCAAAGAACTTTAGCTTGCAGTAATATCGAGCACTTTCCCAAGCGATACTTCGCTTCCAGAAATAACTAATACTGTTGAATCTCCCTTGAAACGTACAGCGTCGATTTTCCCTTCTATAAAAGTATCAGCCGAGAATGTTGTAGTTCCGTCGTTCGATAATTGAACTTCGTAGGTGTATTTTCCTGTTGGAATTGCATTTCCATTATTATCAGTTCCATCGAAAACGTACTTGTGATTTCCTGTTGTAAGTTCGTTAGAATTCAGATTGATTCTTCTCACAACTGCACCGTTTGCGTCTCGTATAATTAAAGTCCCTGATTTAGCGTTCGATGATACTCCAAAACCTAAATTGACCTTGTTTTCTCCATCGTAAGTGAATTCATTAGTCAATGCTCTTGCAGTTTTGCCAAGCATACCTGGTAGAGCCGAATTTGTAATCGTTTCTGCAAGTGTTTTGTTTAAATTCGCCGTTTCTTCAATCATTGAGCGTATGTCTATAAGCTGCTCAAGTTGAGAAAATTGTGCCAGCTGAGCCGCAAATTCTTGATTGTCGTAAGGTTTCATAGGATTCTGATTCTTCATCTGAAACGTCAGAAGCTTCAGAAAGTCGTCCTTACTTACAATGTTTTTTTTCGAACTCAGCTTTTGAGCTGATGTTTCCGTATTTGTTACGGAATTAATTGAATCTGCCATTGAAACCTCCTGTTTCTGCTAAACGTATTTTTCGATTATCTTTTTCATCCATAATCGAAAAATATCGTTAGCTTCCTCCTGATTTATTTCATTATTGTTTTCAGTTTTCAAAAACGAATTCAAAAATTCTCTTTCTTCTTTTTTGTTCTTTTGCTGCTCGGTGTTGTTTCCCAAATTCCTTTCTTCATAATTTTCGTCTGTAATATCTATTTTCCCCGTTGTAATGCCGTGTTCAGATAGTTTTTCTTTAAGTACGCTTATTTGTTTTTCAATTGCTTCTACTGTCTCCTTCGAACGAGCTTTTATTTTGATTTCTGCAACATCATTTTTCATTAATACATCAACAATTACTGTACCAAGCCACTGTGGTTCTAATATTAGCTTCGCAGTTGCTTGATTCTCGCCACGTATATTCCCTATAAAACCGCCAACATTTTTTCCAAAATTCTCTATTTTCACATTGCTAAATGTATAATTTTCAATGCTTTGCTCAAATATTTCGCTGAAATGTTGAATGTTAGGATTTGAAATATTATTCATTAGAGAGCTGCTTAATATTGGACTTCTAAATGATAGATGCTGATTTGTATTAGGGTTCTGGTTAAAACTATTCTCATTCTGGTCAAAAATATCCAATACATTATCTGTATTACTTATTTCTACTGTATTATTATTTGAATTGATTTCTTTGCTATCACTTTTATCATTTAATTTTGATATGTTTTGCGATAAATTTTCTCTCAAAGGCATATTTTTCAATTCTAAATTTTTAATTATCCTGTCATTGTCTATTTCTAATACTTCTTTCGTCAATTTTTGTTGAATAATATTCACTTGGTTATCATTAAGAACAATTTTTTCTTCGGAACTTCCAATGTGTTCGAAAAATTTCGTTATCGCTAATTTATTATTGAATGATATCGAAGAATTTCCCAATTCGTTAAAGTTTTTCAACAGTTTTATAGTATCATTAAGCAAATCACCATTATTCGTATATTCTCTAATACTTATCAATTGTTTGAATGCGTCCTGAAAAGCAACTTTAAGTTGAGTTCCATATTTTTTGTCCAACGCAGCAAATATCCCTTCGAAATAATTGTAAGCTTTTCTTTGGTCGATATTCAATTTGCCTTCTTTAATTTGAATGATGAAATTATTAATTTGTTCGGCGAACTTATCTAAATTACCTATAATAAATTGAAAGTTTTGTTTTGTTATATCTTCATAATGCTCAAAAATATTTGTTTCATCTGAACGCTTCTCAATAATTTCTTTAATGGTAGGATTTTCTAAAAGTTCATTTTGTGTCTGCTGCAGTAATTCATTAAAGACATTTGTCTTTTCATTTTGAGGGGATTGAGACATTAAATTCCCAAATCCTAACTCGGAATGAGTTACTTCCATTGTTCTCATAGTTGCATCCTTGCAATAATATTTTATTGTCCTATTCCCAGCAATAGAATTGCTGCGGCGTTTTCAGGTTTCATTGCTTCAATAATTTTGCCAGCTTTTTTTCTGTTCATCATTTTTAATATTTTTGCTGCATCTCTTTCGTCTAAACGTTCCAAAATTGCTGCCACTTCTTGTGGTCTTGAATTTTCGTAAATTTTTGCGAATTGTTCAAAATTTATTCTTGCACTTGAATCTATTCTTTGCTCCAACATCTGCTGATAATTCTCTATTCTTTTTTGTGCAAGCTCATACTTTTCTGTAAGTTTTTTTATCTCAATAGCTTTCTTATTTATGCTATCTTGCAACTCTTTTGCGTTTTGAACAGATTTTTCGGCGATTGAATTTGCTCGCTTAACAGAATCTTGATGAAAACGAATAGTCTCTGCAATACTTTTCAATGAATCTCTTAAATATTTCTCAATTCGTAATAATGAATCAATTTTAATTGAAAATTCATTTTTTTTCACCACTTCATTCTCAAAAATAGCCAATTGTTTTTTTGATATTTGAACAGTTGGCTCAATATAGACAGGTTTCAGGGGTTTAATAATTTTCTTTGGTTTCTCTACTTTCTGCACTTTCGTTGTGTCTTTTGTGTCCTTCATACCAAGCAAATCGGGTCTGTATTTTATCACACCAATAAGTCCACCCATCAATAATGCTAATACTGATGATACAATTATTATCCCTATGAGAAGTTGTTTCCAGGTCACTTTTCTTTCCTGATAAATCCCATAATTGCTACTTCATCTATAAAATTGCTCTCTTCTTTTTGAATTTCTTCCTTATATTCTTCAAATTTCTTTTCTTTCAATTTTTCCAGTATCATCTCATCTTTTTTAGCTTCGATATATTTATTTTGTCGAAGCTTTTCTATTTCAAGCAACTGATTTTTATCTTGCGTATGTTTTTCTATTTCTTTTTCAACAAACGATTTATGAGCAATTCTTGCTTGAATATCCGATACTTTTCCACTTGTGTATTTTGTCGAAATAAGATTTTGCTTGTATTCTGCTTTTTCAGCAATTATTTGTTCCTTGCGGAAGCGAAGTCGCAATATTTTTGCAAGTTCCTCTTTCGCCTGATCTGTTCTAAATGCTCGCAAATTAAGTAGCGGTTCGAGCCTGTATGTGAATTTCTTAGCCATCGCTAAATTTTGCTGATTTCAATTACTTTGTTAATGATTTCATCATAACTATATCGCTCATTTATTTCTTGTTTCAAAAAAGAATTGATAACTTCAATTCTTTCAATTGCTTTATCTATTTGTGGATTACTTCCTTTTTGATATGCTCCGACATTTATCAAATCTTCAGCACTTCTATAAACCGCAATTAATTCTTGTATTTTCTTTGCTGCATCAAGATGTTCTCTCGATACAACATCGCTTCGGCAGCGGCTAATGCTTTCAAGAACGTCAATTGCTGGATAGTGAGCAAGAGAAGCCAATTTCCTCGATAACACAATGTGTCCGTCCAAAATACCCCTTGTAGTATCTGCAATTGGTTCATTCATATCGTCGCCTTCAACTAATACAGTATATATTCCTGTTATCGTTCCCTTATCAGAAGTTCCAGCACGTTCTAACGTCTTTTGTAAAATTGTGAATACTGATGGTGTATATCCACGAGTTGTAGGTGGTTCTCCAATCGATAGCCCCACTTCTCGTTGAGCCATAGCCAATCGAGTCGCTGAATCCATCATCAACATTACATCCAAGCCTTTATCGCGAAAATATTCAGCTATTGTGGTGGCTGTTAGTGCAGCTTTTACTCGTATCAGTGGGGGCACATCACTTGTTGCAACAACAACAATTGACCTGTCGAGGCCCTCTTGCTTTAAGTCCTTTTCTATAAACTCGCGAACTTCTCTTCCGCGTTCGCCAATTAACGCAATAACATTAATATCTGCTGATGTGTTTCGTGCAATTGTTCCTATTAATGTAGATTTTCCAACACCCGAACCAGCAAAAATACCAACGCGCTGCCCTTTTGCTAATGTAAGTAGCCCATCAACTGCTTTTATCCCCGTTGCAACATTTTCTGAAATCCTTTTTCTAAATAATGGGTTTGGAGGAACTGAGTATATTGACCTCTTTTCTTCAATTAATAAATCTCCTTTCCCATCGAGTGGTCGACCCAAACCATCTAAAACTCTTCCTAATAATTTATCTCCAACTCCAACTGACAAAGATTTCCCCGTTGCAACAATATCAGTTGATGGTTCAATATCGTTAGTTTCACCAAGTACCATTGAAAGAATTCTATCATCTCGAAATCCGACAATTTCGGCTAATGCGATTAATTCGCCATATTTATTCCGTAATTCACATATTTCTCCAATTGGTGCTTTCGGTCCTTCGCTTTCGAGAACAAGTCCAACAACTTTTTTAACTTTTCCACGCCGAACTAATAGCGGCGTTTGCTTAATTGTTGGTTTAAAATACCGCTCTATGTTAATTGCTTGGTACATTAGTTTCGTCTTCGTTGTTATTTAATTCGCTATTTTCCTCTTGAATTTCTTTGTTTTCAGGCATAATAGTGTCAAGAATATCGGGGTAACTTTCTTTTAGTGTTGATTCAAGGTCTAATTTAATTTGTTCTTTTGCTTCAATCAATGCGTTTTGCAGTTTTTTCAATTGCTCGTTTATTCTTCCATCAATAATTCCTGCGCTTGTATGCAGGACGCAATCACCTTGTTCCAAATTAGCTGATGTAACAATTTCTATTTTATTATCCAGCATACTGAATATTTTTGAATTAACTTTTTGTAATACTTCGAAGTCGTCTTGATTTAATTCGATTTTGAATATTTCTTCATCTTTGACTTCATTAAATACTTTATTTATCTGCTCAATGACTAAATTTTCGCTTTCTACTGATGCAAAACCAATAATTTTTCTTGCGATTTCGACTGACAAGTTTATCAAAGCTTCATTGAATTTTCTTTGTTCTTGCAGAAAAGCTTTCTTCAATTCGAAAGCAATTTTATCAAAGCGCTTTATCCACTGAGTGTGAATTTGTATCTCACTTTGATATATTGCCCTTGCAGAATCTTGTCCATCGGAAAAACCTCTATCGTAAGCTGCTTGTATTTCTTTTGCAGCTTCATCAATTGGGATACTTTCATCCGGGACGCGGCGTAAATCTATTTCTATTGGCTCGTTGGAATCCGAAATAGTGTAGGTTTCAGTAAAATAGGTTACTTTTGGTTGAGGTTCGGGTTCTGGTTCTTCAATGATTTCCTCAACCTCAGGTATATCTTCTTCAATAGGTTTTGATTTTACTAAACTCTCAAGCTCTAATAGCTTCCGCTCGAATTCTCTGCGAATTATCTCTTCGCTTTTGATTATTTTAACTTTTTGTTTGTTTCTTGGTATTTTGAGAATAATCTTGTTCATTTCATTCCTTTTTTATACGAATATATCTTCCTTGCCACGACCACCGATAGCAATTTCTTCTTGTTCTTCAAGTTTTTTGATTATATCAACAATTCGCATCTGAGCTGCTTCAACTTCTTTAAGTTTAACCGGTCCCATAAATTCAAGTTCTTCTTTGACAACTGCCGCAGCACGTTCGGACATATTTTTGAATATCTTAGAACGAATTTTTTCGTCTGAAACCTTCAAAGCAAGCGCTAAATCACGTTTATCAACATCACGGAGAATCCTCTGAATACCTTTATCATCAATAAGAACAATATCTTCGAACAAGAACATTTTACGTTTGATTTCCAGTGCCATATTATAATCTTTTTCTTCAATGCTTTCTAATAATTGTTTAGCGACAGCATTATTGCACTTATTAAGAATATTAGCAACAAGTTGAACACCACCAGCTTGCGCTAAATTCTGTGAAAGAGTTGCTTCTGCAATTTGGTCTACAACGTGCTCTATTTCTGTTACTAATTGTGGCGATACTTTGCCAATTGTCGCCATACGGAAAACAGTTTCAGAACGTAAATCATCTTTAAATTCGTTGAGCACATCTGCGGCTTGGTCAGGTGGGAGGTGCGACAATATCAACGCAATTGTTTGTGGATGTTCTTTGGATAAAAACGAAGCAAGCTGCTGAGGGTCTGACTTTTTCAAAATAGAAAACCCCCTAACAGTTGTGAGAACTCTGATTTTTTCTATTATTTCGCGTGCCTTGTCCAAGCCGTAACTTTTTTCAAGTAGCATTTGAGCATAATCAATTCCACCTTCCACCATATATGATGAAGCCGTCATCAATTGATAAAATTCCTCAATGACATCTTCTACAACGTTCGGAGGAAGCTCCCGCAAATTTGTAATCTCAACAGCAATTTGCTCAACATCCTTTAAATCAAGTTCCTTAAATACTTTTGCTGCAACATCAACATCCATTGACATCAGAAGAACAGCTGCCTTCTGCTTCCCTGTTAAATCTGATGCTGTAAGTCTTTTCTTTGCCATTATTTATACCTATTTACCTAATGAATACACTTACTATTATTCAACGAACAAACAAATTAATTATGATTTGGGTGATTTTGGTGTTTCAAAATCTTGTTGTAAAAATATCTTAATCAATTTCACAGCATTTTCTGTTTGCTCATCTAAAAATGTTTCTACCTTTTCCTTTATTTCCAATTTTAACATAT